>JAGPHI010000021.1 GCA_018055565.1 Oscillospiraceae bacterium
GGCCTGTGCACGCTGTGTGGCTGACGTGTTTTGTAAATCCATACAAGGAAGATGCATCTGCTATGACCATTAAAGATATTGCGCGGGAATCGGGATACGCCGTCAGCACCGTGTCGCGCGCGCTCAATAATCATCCCGATGTAAGCACACAAACCAAAGAAAAAATCAACGCCATTGTGGCGGCGCATCAATTTGTGCCAAACAGCAATGCGCGCCAATTAAAGCAGCAAAACAGTAAAAGCATTGCCATTATTGTAAAAGGTAGTTTAAATGCGTTTTTTGCGGGCATTATAGAGCAGATGGAAAACTGGATTGCCCAAACGGAATATGGCGTGCAGGTGCATTATGTGGAAGAAGATGCCGACGAGCTTTTGGCTGCCGAGCACCTTTGCCGCGAGCTGAAGCCCTTAGGCATCCTTTTCCTCGGCGGCAATATCGCCACGTTTCAAAAGCGCTTTTCTGCCATTGAGCTGCCCTGTGTGATTGCCACCACCACATCGCCTGAGCTGCGTTTTGAAAATTTATCTTGCGTGGGCATTGACGACAAGGCTGCCGGCAAACGCGCGATGGATTTTTTACTCCACAAAGGCCATCAAAAAATCGGCATTTTGGGCGGCAAGCGCGAAAATTCGTACATTAGCCAATTGCGCTTCGAGGGATGCCTTGATGCTGTAGCCGAAGCGGGCGGCGCATTTGACGAAAGCTATTATCAAACCTGCAATTTTAATTACGGCAGCGCCTATCGCGGGGCCAAAAAGCTTTTGGAGCGCAAACGCGATATTACCGCCGTTTTTGCCATGTCCGACGTAATGGCAGTGGGTGCTATGCGCGCCATTTTTGAAGCGGGCTACCGCTGCCCCGAAGATATTTCGGTGGTGGGTTTTGACGGTATAGAGCTGGGCAAATACATGGTGCCGTCGCTTACCACTGTGCGCCAGCCGGGCGAAGAAATTGCCAAACAAAGCGTGGCGCTTTTGCTTTCGCATATCGAGCGGCACACCCCCGCAAAAACCGTTTTGCTGGAGGATGCACTGATAGAGGGCGAAAGTGTTTTAGCCATCAATCGCTAGAAATCGGCATGGCCATTTGCGCCGCGGGGCGCACCTCATTTGGTATCCGGCGAGCATTCGCTGTGATGAAACATATAATTTTTAGGAGGACAAAAATGAAAAAAGCAATCGCACTTCTTGCAGTGGCCGCACTGACGCTTAGCATGGCCGCATGCGGCGGAAAGCCCGCCTCTACCCCCCCTGCCGCCTCCACTCCCGCTTCGACACCTGCGTCTACTCCGTCTGCAAAGGGCGGCTCTGTGTACTTCTTAAACTTTAAGCCCGAGCAGGATGAAGCCTATCAAAAAATTGCCGCCGCTTATAAAGCCTCTGCGGGCGTGGACGTGAAGGTTGTCACCGCCGCCGCAGGTACCTATGAGCAGCAGCTGGAAGCCGAAATCGGCAAAAAAGACGCCCCCACCATCTTTCAGGTAAACGGCCCTGTGGGCTATGCCAACTGGAAAGACTATACCGCCGATTTAAAAGGCAGCGAAATTTACGGCCATCTTTTGGATAAAAGCATTGCCATCACCGATGGCGATGGCGTATATGGCGTTCCGTTTGCCATCGAGGGCTACGGCATTATCTATAATAACGCCATTATGACAAAATACTTTGCCACAAGCGGCGCAAAAGTGAAAAGCATGGACGAAATCAAAAGCTTTGACACGTTAAAGGCCGTGGCCGAGGATATGCAAAGCAAGAAAAAAGAGCTGGGCATCGACGGCGTGTTTGCCTCCACCTCTTTGGCCAAAGGCGAGGACTGGCGCTGGCAGACGCATCTTGCAAACGTGCCTGTTTACTATGAATTCCAAAAGAACAAAGTGAATTTGAAAGACGAAAAAGCCACTGCGGAAATCAGCTTTGCTTATGGCAAAAACTTTCAAAACCTGTTCGATTTATATTTAAACAATTCCACCGTTGAGAAAACCCTTGTGGGCAGCAAAACCGTAAACGATTCTATGGCCGAGTTTGCGCTGGGCAAGGCTGCTATGGTGCAAAACGGCAACTGGGCATTTGGCCAAGTTTCCGGCACAGACGGCAATATCGTGAAGCCCGAGGATGTTAAATTCTTGCCGCTTTTCATGGGCGCTGAGGGCGAAGATAAGCAAGGCATTTGCATCGGCACAGAAAACTTCTTCTGCATCAACAAAAAAGCTTCCGCCGAGGATCAAAAAGCCTCGCTGGATTTCCTGAACTGGCTGTACACCTCCGATGAAGGCAAAGCCTTTGTAACAAAGGACTTGGCATTTATCGCACCGTTTGATTCCTTCTCCGATACCGAAAAGCCCACCGACCCGCTTGCACAAGAAGTGCTTGCGTGGAGCGCAAAATCCGGCATCAACAATGTGCCCTGGAACTTCACTGTGTTCCCCAGCCAAACCTTTAAAGACAATTTTGGCGCAAAGCTTTTAAGCTATGCACAGGGCAAGGCCACTTGGGACGACGTATCCAAAACCGTGGTGGAAGGCTGGAAAACCGAGAAAGCCAACGCGGCAGGCTAATGATTTAAAAACAGTACGCACCTTTGGTGCTGCCATCGCCTTTGGGCGTTGGCCCAAATAGTTGCAACGCATTTACCGTATCCTCGGCATGTATGCCGCAACTGTTTCGGCCAGCGCCCAAAATCACACTAACAGGAGGAAATAAGATGCAAAAAAACCTAAAAAAGTATTTTGCTGTTTTTGCGCTTCCAACGCTGATTGCCTTTACCATCGCATTTATCGTGCCGTTTTTGATGGGGCTTTACCTTTCCATGTGCAAGTTTAACACCATCGAAAACACCACCTTTGTGGGCTTTGACAATTATATCAAGGCCATTACCGACAAAAACTTTGGCACGGCGTTTGTGTTTACCGCGCTGTTTACCATTGTGTCGGTTATCACCATTAATTTGTTTGCATTTGCGCTGGCCATGATTTTAACACGCGCGTTCAAAGGCACCAATCTATTTCGCACGGTGTTTTTTATGCCAAACCTAATCGGCGGCATTGTGCTGGGCTATATTTGGCAGATTATCATTAATGGCGTGCTGCTCAATTTTGGTGTAGACATTACCTACGACGCAAAATACGGGTTTTGGGGCCTTGTTATTTTGATGAACTGGCAATTAATCGGCTACATGATGGTAATTTACATCGCGGGCCTGCAAAATATCCCAAGCGAGCTTGTGGAGGCCTCGAAAATCGATGGCGCATCCCCGTGGCAGGCCCTGCGCAATGTTACGATACCGATGGTGATGAGCTCCATTACCATTTGCATGTTTTTAACGCTTACCAATTCGTTTAAGCTGTTTGACCAAGCATTTGCCCTTACCGGCGGCGCGCCTGAGCGCCAAACAGCCACGCTGGCGCTGGATATCTTCGACACGTTTTATGGGCGCAACGGCTGGAAAGGCGTGGGGCAGGCAAAGGCGGTTATCTTTTTCCTTTTGGTTGCGGGCATTGCGTTTATCCAGCTGCGCTTAACGCGCAGTAAGGAGGTGGAAAGCTAATGCGAAACACACAAAAAACAAAGCCACTCGACATGCTTTTCATCGCGCTTCTCAGCATTTTAACCGCCGTGTTTTTGTTTCCGGTGTTTATTGTGCTTATCAACTCGTTTAAGGGCAAGCTGTTTATCTCCTCTGCGCCCTTTGCGCTGCCCACGGCCGAAACCTTTGTGGGTTTAGACAACTATATTTTCGGCTTTGTAAAATCCAAATTTCACATGGCGTTTTTATACTCGGGCTTTATCACGGTGTTTTCGGTGCTTTTGATTGTGCTGGGCACTGCGATGACCGCATGGTACATCACCCGCGTAAAAAGCCGCGCCACCAGCATCATTTACTACCTGTTTGTTTTTTCGATGATTGTGCCGTTCCAAATGGTGATGTTTCCGATGGTTAAGGTGGCAAACACCCTGTTTTTAGACAATTTAGTCGGCATTTTGGTGCTGTATCTAGGCTTTGGCGCAGGGCTTTCGGTGTTTATGCTGTCGGGCTTTGTGAAAAGCATTCCGCTTGAAATTGAAGAGGCCGCCACCATCGACGGCTGCAACCCGATACAGATGTTTTTCCGCGTGGTGTTTCCTGTGCTAAAACCCACCGCCATCACCGTGGCCATTTTAAACGCCATGTGGGTATGGAACGATTTTCTTTTGCCAAACCTTGTTATCGGCAATGATTATAAAACCATTCCTGTGGCGGTGCAGGGCGTTTTGCAAGGCTCTTACGGCGATAAAAACATGGGCGCGCTGATGGCCATGCTGGTGCTGGCGATTATCCCCATTATCATTTTTTATCTCTCGTGCCAAAAATATATCATCAAAGGCGTAATTGCTGGCGCGGTAAAAGGATAAAAATACTGTGCAACAGATAATCAGTATAATGCAAAATTTGTAAATTTGTGTTATACTGATTTTCTTAAAGTGTTTAAAGAATGGAGCGAATACAATGCGCGCAAGCGGAATTTTAATGCCCATCTCTGCGCTGCCCGGGCCATATGGCATCGGCGGGCTGGGGGCACAGGCGTTTGCCTTTGTGGATTTTTTAAAAAAAGCAGGGCAGCGCTATTGGCAGATTTTGCCCATCGGCCCAACCGGCTATGGCGACAGCCCTTATCAAAGCTTTTCTGCCTTTGCCGCAAACCCTTATTTTATTGACCTTGCGCTTTTGCACGCAGACGGCCTTTTAACCGCGGGCGAGCTTGCCGCCGCCTGCCATGATGACGACGCGTGCGCCATTCAGTATGGCCGCTTATTTGAAACCCGCTTTGCCACGCTGGGGCATGCCGTGTCGCGCTTTGACGCAAACACCGATGCGTTTCGGGCGTTTTGCGAGGCAGAGGGCTATTGGCTGGAAAATTATGCCCTGTTTATGGCGCTAAAAGAAGAGCAGGGCATGGTGTCGTTTGCGCTTTGGCCCGAAGCTTTGCGCCGCCGCGATGCCTCGGCGATGTTTGCCGCGCGCGAGCGCCTTGCCCCACGCACACATTTTTGGCGTGTGGTGCAATATCTGTTTTTTGTTCAGTGGAAAAAGCTGAAAGCCTATGCAAATGAAAACGGGGTTGCCATTATCGGCGATATCCCCATTTATGTTTCGCCCGATTCTGCCGAGCTTTGGGCAGAAGGGGAACTGTTTCAAACAGGGCCCGATGGCCTGCCCGCCGAGGTGGCCGGCTGCCCGCCCGATGCATTTTCGGCCGATGGGCAGCTTTGGGGCAACCCGCTTTACGCGTGGGAGTATCATCAAAGCACTGGCTACGCTTGGTGGCTGCGGCGTATGCGCCATGCGGCAAGCGTGTATGACATTGTGCGCATCGACCATTTTCGCGGGTTTGAAAGCTATTATGCCATCCCCGCCACACAGCCCACCGCCGTGCACGGCACTTGGCGCAAAGGCCCCGGCGAGGATTTTGTGCGCGCCATGCAGGCGGGCTTGCCCGGCATACGCATTATCGCGGAGGATTTGGGCTATTTAACCGATGCGGTGCGCAGCCTGCTTGCCATGAGTGGCTATCCCGGCATGAAGGTGCTGCAATTTGCGTTTGACTCGCGCGAGGAAAGCGATTATTTGCCGCATAATTATATCACAAACTCGGTTGTATACACCGGCACGCACGACAACACCACCACCGAGGATTGGCAGCTGTCTGCGCCACAAGACGATGTGGCGTTTGCGCGGCGCTATCTGGACGCGCCTGCCGGAAGCCTTACGCCGCGCTTTGTGCGCGCGGCACTGGCCAGTGTGGCCGATACCGCCATTATCCCCATTGCCGATTGGTTTTCGCTTGGAAAATTTGCGCGCATCAACACGCCCTCTACGGTGGGCGGCAACTGGGTTTGGCGCGCCGCGCAAAGCGCATTTAGCGATGCGATTGCGGCAGAAATCCGCGCAAAAACACGTTTGTATGGCCGATAAGCATCGGCAAAAACACCGCTTTTGCGCTTTTGCGGCATTTTAATGTCAAAAAATGCCTGTTTTACAACATTTATGCTCTATTTCTCTGTTTTTTTGATAGGATAAGAATGTACTGTATGGGACACAATATCGCTGTGAGACAAAGTTAAAAGGAGTAGAAAAATGAATAAAAAACAATTGATCGCTCAGGTTGCTAAACAAACAGGTATCAGCCGCAAGGACACTGAGCTTATTTGCGAAACAATGCTTTCCACCATTGCCGATACCTTATGCAAAGAAGGCAAGGTGCAGCTTGTGGGCTTTGGCGCATTTGAAACAAGAGGCCGTGTGGGCCATAGCGGCCTGAACCCCCGCACCAAAGAATCCATTCATATTCCCGCACACAAAGCCCCTGTTTTTAAAGCCAGCAAGCAGCTGAAAGATTACGTCAACAAATAAATTTGCATCGCAACACCGCACGGCGTATTGCCTGCGGTGTTGTTTTTTTGTGCCATTTGCGCTATAATGTGATACTGCACTATGTATTTTGAAATAGTATGGAGTAATCAATGGCCTCTTTAACACAGCTGATTCATCGCGACACCCCGCTTACCAACAAGGAGCAAATCGGCATTGTGCTGGCGCTTAGCCTGCCCAGCATTGTCGAACAAATTATGATTACCATGATGCAGTACATCGACACCGCAATGGTGGGCACGCTGGGTGCCGGCGCCACGGCGGCCATCGGGGTTGTTAGCACAACCATATGGCTGTTTAATGGGTTTTTGGGCGCGGCGGGCGTGGGCTTTTCGGTGCAGGTGGCACAGCATCTGGGCGCAAAGCGCACCGACGCGGCCAAAGACGTTACCCGACAAGCCGTTTTATTCAACGTGGTGTTTGGCTTATTGGTGGCGGGGGCGGGCTTTGCGCTTTCGTTTGTTTTGCCGCAGATTTTGGGCGCAGACGCGTCCATCGTGCAAGACGCAGGCACCTATTTTGCCATTGTGGCGCTTTCGATGCCGTTTATGCTGTCGGAACAATTGTTCGCGGGCATTTTACGCGCCACGGGGGACACCAAAACCCCGATGCGCCTAAATGTAATGGCTTGCTTTTTGGATGTAATTTTTAACTATTTTCTCATTTATCCTACGCGCACGGTGCACCTGTTTGGCACGGCGGTGCGCATGCCGGGCGCAGGGCTTGGCGTGGCGGGCGCGGCGCTAGGCAGCGCACTGGCAATTGCCGTGGTGGCAGTTTTGCTGGCTTTTGTGGTATATCAAAAGGAAACGCCTGTGCAAATAGATTTTAAACAAAAATACCGCTTTACCAAAGATTGCCTTGCGCACACAGCGGCAATCGGCGTGCCCGTGGCGCTTGAGCGCGCCACGTTAAATATCGCGCAAATTGTAATCACCGCGCTGATTGCAGGGCTTGGCACCGTTAGCATCGCGGCCAATCACCTTGCCGTAACCGCCGAGGCGCTAAGCTATCTGCCGGCTTACGGCGTTGCCGCCGCGGCCACCACGCTTGTGGGGCAGGCCATCGGCGCGAAGCGCGAGGATTTGGCCTTGCGCTTTGCATGGCTGTGTACGCGGCTTGGGATGCTGATTATGACAGGCACGGGGCTTTTGCTTTTGCTGTTTGCGCCGCAATTAATTGCACTGTTTACGCAGGATGCTGCGGTGATATCGCTGGGCGCAAAGGTTTTGCGCGTAGAGGCGTTAGCGCAGCCGCTGTTTGCTGCCTCCATTGTTGCCACGGGCGCTTTGCGCGGCGCGGGGGACAGCAAGGTGCCGTTTTACATCAGCCTTATCAGTATGTGGGGCGTGCGCATCACCGCTGCGCTGCTATTGGCGCCACGCGTGGGGCTTTTGGGCGTATGGATTGCCATGTGCGGCGAATTGTGCGTGCGCGGGCTGATTTTCTTGTGGCGGCTTCGCAGCAAAAAATGGCTGCATGCGCACCGCATTTAAAGCGGTATTTGTATTGTACCGTACAATTATTGCAGAACAATGCAGCGCTTTTATACAGGGACACTTACTCATCAAAGCAACGCGCGCTCGCGAACTCTTACGGGATTCGCGCGTTTATCATAGATATTTTACAATACAGAAAGGGGCTGTTCAGAATGTTATATACAACAAATCGTCCATACACCATTCGGGGGGCAGCGGCAAGCTGACCCTTCACAACACAAGGAGAACAGCATGCAAACAATTACACTGGCAAAAATAGACGAATCCAATTTTTTAGATTGCTTTCATTTACAATTGGCTGCGGGGCAAGAGGCCTTTGTTTCTCACCCTATTCGCAGCCTTGCGCAGGCATATGTGTATTATCAACAATGCACACCCTTTGGCATCTTGTTAGACGGCAAAATGATTGGCTACGTAATGGTTATTTATGATTATGACGAAGAAGCGTATAATATTTGGCATTTAATGATTGACGCCGCCTTTCAGCATAAGGGATACGGGCGGCGCGCTATGCAAGCGGCTTTGCAGTATATTGCCACAAAGCCTTTTGGCAGCGCGGACACCGTGCTTCTAACTTGCAGCCCAGACAATACGGCGGCCTATCATTTATATTCCAGCATGGGCTTTGCGCCAACCGGCAATCGGGACGAGGAAGAGATCGAGCTAATGCTGCATTTGTAGGGGCGGATGCATACACGCGGGCGGCAAACGTAGGGGCGGATTCCATATCCGCCCGTAGAACCCAATAACGCCCGCAAACGCAAAAAAACAAAACACATGCGGGTATCGGGCAAAATTATTTGGGCGGCGTTTGTGTATTTACAATCATTGCAGGGTGTGGCCAATTTTCGGGCGGATATAGAATCCGCCCCTACAC
>JAGPHI010000275.1 GCA_018055565.1 Oscillospiraceae bacterium
GGTGTGAAAGCAGCGCGTGCTTGCATACACTTCGTTTGGCAAATCGGCAAGAGATAAGCGGTTGATGGACGCGCCTTTGCGGTCGTACACAATCGACGGTTTGCGCGGCGCGGCGCCGTTTTCGTAGTAATAAATTCCGAGGCGTGCATCCTCGCTTTTGTCGTATATCAAGTAATCGTCCGACACGCCAACAAACCGAATGCGGTTTTTGATATAGGTGCCCATTTCGCTTTCGGGCAGCTTTGAGATAACGCCTGTGCGCAAGCCCAAAAGCGCCACGCCGGAGGCAACATTCAGCTCGCTGCCGCCCGCGCGCTTTTCAAATAAATCGCCACGTTGTAAGCGCTCGTTGCCCGGTGCGGAAAGCCGCAGCATAATTTCGCCGAGTGTAAGCAAATCGAAGGGTTTTTTGTCCATAGTAATTGATTCCTTTCTAAATAAATGACGGTTTTAACAAGTAATTGCCTTCTTAAGCGAATAAACGTTATTGCGAAAAAAGTGATAGCGCCCGTGTACCCAAATTGCCAGCAAAAACAAGCAAATGGACGCAGCGAAGTTTGCATAATTGGTATGTTCCACATTGTGAAACCGCGTTCCAATACTGTAATTTGATTATAACGCAAAGCCGCCGAATGTCAATACACTCGGCGGCATCTATATGAAGAATCCTAATAAAAATGCTGACTACGCACCCACTTGCTTTCGCACCCACTTTGATGGCCGCTTTTGCTTTTATCGCAGCGGCATAAGGCGCGTGAGGGATTTGCATAAGCAAGCGAACTGTACTCGTTTATGCGGGTGCTGGCTTTCGCACCCGCTTTGATGGGCGCTTTTTCTTTTATGGCAGCGGCAAAAGGCGCGCACAAATGTTAGTTTACAGTGTGATTTGCATATCCACGTGCAAATAGCCTTCGTCTAAGTATTCATGCCCTGTGCGCACAAAGCCGCATTTTTCATAAAAGCCCGCTTTGTCGTGCTGCGCACCCAGTACAACGGTGCGCGCGTTCAGCGTGCGCGCTTTGGCAAGAATGGCATTGATTAAATCGCGCCCTGCGCCCTGCCCGCGCATTGCCTTGACAACCGCGATGCGCCCCGCATGCCAAATGCCCTCTTGCTGCGTGAAAAGCCGCGCTGCACACACAGCCTTGCCCGCGTTATCATAGCCCACAAGATGCCATGCGACAGCATCAATATCGTCAAATTCATTTTCTGCCGAAAAGCCTTGCTCTTGCACAAATACCTCTTGGCGCACACTAAGCGCATCAGCGGTTTTTGCATCGTTTAAAAATGCCCAATAAAATTGCATATTTTCACAACCCATATCGTTTACTTGCGCGTGGTAATAGGGTTATTTTACCGCGCGTGCATTAAAATAGCAATAGCAAACGTAAAATCAAAAGCATAATGACACCCGGCACACTAAGTACTACCGATACAAACGCTGTGGCAAAGTTTACCACAAGCCCTACGCCCGTATACGGCGCAAGCAAATTCACTGCGCCAAGCGCCGCCGCCCCGCAAAAAGACGAGGCAAGGCCGCGCAATAACGGGCGCTTGGTGCGCGAGGCCGCATAGGCAACAGCCAAAATGCTGGCCAGAGATACAAAAACCATTACCGTGCGTGCAAAAACCATTTTGCATGCTTCCTTTCCGGAAAATCGGCATTTTCCTTTTATTTTGTGCCTTTCACCGCGCGCAGCAAATATTCGTATCGGCAAATTAACGCTTGCCGTTCGTATATTGCCGCATCAATCAGCTCCGGCTCCGATACAAGGTCATACACAGCCTCGTTGTGCTTCATCTGCTGAATACATTCGCGCAGTTCTTCCCGCAGCTTGGGCTGCTCTGCGTCGATCATATTGGCTTGTTCCTGTGTTTTAAACAGCTTTAAGGGCATAAACCCCTTTACTGCAAGCTCCAATTACTCCACCTCACAATATATTTATGCCAAGAGTATTGGCATACATTCCCATTTTATGCAAGACAAAGAAAAAGAGCACGGCATTGCCGCGCTCTTTTTGAATGAAAGCTATATTTACTGCTGTATAAATGGTATCTATGCCTTTTTGTCTTGCCCTGTAAGCTTACGCACCACAACCAAAATTTCGTGGAATACAAGCGGCAGCGCAGCAAAGAGAATCAGCTCGGCCCATTCTAAGCCCGCAAGCTCTACCGTGCCGAACAGATGATTAAACAAAGGCACCTCTGTGCTGATGAATTGCAGCGCAAGGCCGGTGAAGAACGCAAAAATCATCATTTTGTTATTCAGATGATTCATGCGGAAAATGGACGTGTTGACATCGCGCATGCCAATGGCGTGCCAAAGCTGGCTGACGGCCAAAATGGTGAATGCGTAGGTTTGCGCTTTATCCAGCAGCGTGCCTGTGAGCACGCTTGTTAAATTGGCCAGTGTTACGGCTGTGCCGCTATCCATCAAAAAGCGGATGGGCACAAGAAGAAACGCGCCCAGAGTCATAAAGGCGATAACAACGCCATAAAACACCATCAAGAAAGTGCCGCCGCCTGCAAACAAGCTGTCGTTGGGGTTGCGCGGGGGCTGGTTCATAATGCCTTTTGGCTTATCGTCCTGCCCAAGCGCCAGCGCGGGCAATGTGTCGGTAATCAGGTTAATCCACAAGATGTGCACGGCTTTTAGCGGGGCGGCAAGCCCCATAACAATGGCGCTGAACGTGGC
>JAGPHI010000276.1 GCA_018055565.1 Oscillospiraceae bacterium
CAATACGAAAGGATGGATTGCGATGCAGGATTGTTTGTTTTGCAAAATGGCGGCGGGGGATATCCCCACGCGCAAGCTATATGAAGATGACGACATTTTGGCTTTTTACGATATCAACCCGCAGGCACCTGTGCATTTTTTGGTAATCCCGAAGCGGCACATCGCTTCGCCCGCACACATTACCGAGCAAGACGCAGCGCTGATTGGCCATATCCATGCCGTGATCGCAGGCCTTAGCCGCGAACTGTCTTTACAAGACGGGTACCGCATTGTTTCCAACTGCGGTGAGCACGGCGGGCAAAGCGTGGCACATCTGCACTTTCATGTGCTGGCAAAGCGCAGCCTTGCATGGCCGCCGGGATAATAGCGGCGTTTTAACGCGCTGTCTATCACGCGAACAAGGATGCAAATTTGCGCCAAAAGCGCCTGATTTGTACGGGATGCATCATAAGCTATATAGATGAAATTGGCGCGGCGCTCGCCGCTAAAAACGCGGCAAGTGCGCCGCAAAGCCGAAAACCTCCACGCGCGTTTCGGAGGTTTAATATTACAATTTGCGCGAAAGCGCATGGAGGTAACTATGAGCGAATTTTACACACTAGAGGTGGCGGGGCTTACCCGTCAACTGCCCATCTGCAAGGTAAACGATAATATGGATATCGCAGCATTTATCATGTTTAGCGATGTCGAGCTTACTGTGGCTTGCGCCCGCGATTTGCTGGAAAAGGTGCCGGAGTTTGATATTATCCTTACCGCCGAGGCCAAAGGCATTCCGCTGGCATACGAGATGAGCCGTCAAAGCGGCAAATTGTATATTCCTGCGCGTAAAGGCGCAAAGCTTTACATGAGCGACCCTGTGATTGTGGAGGATGTATCCATCACCACAGCTGCCGTGCAGCGCCTTGTTATCGACCGCCCGGACCTTGACAGGATGAACGGCAAACGCGTTTTAATTGTGGATGATGTGATCAGCACCGGTGGCTCCCTGCACGCATTAGAAACGCTGGTAGAGCGCAGCGAGGGCATTATTGTTGGGCGTGCGGCTGTATTGGCCGAGGGCGATGCCTCAGAGCGTGGCAATATTATTTATCTTGCCACCTTGCCGCTTTTCTTCCACTAAGATGAAACGAGCGCTTGCGTTTGTTGGGTTTTCGTATCTTCTCATACAAATGCTTGCCGCTTTTTTACCGCCAGAGGCGCTTTTGCCTCTAGCGGTAATTTTTCTTGCGTGCTTTTTAGCGGTGCGGGCTTTCTGTAAGCGCTTGGCGGTGCCTGTGCAGCTGCCGCTATTTCTTGCGGTGTGCGCAGCTGCGTTTTTGCTGCGTTTTGGCTATTATGCCGCGGTGGTTTTCCCCGCGCGCGCCTTATGTGGCAAAACACATACGGTTAGCGCTGTGGTTATAGAGGCGCAGCCCTCGTATAACAGCACCGCCAACGTTACACTCTCTGTGCGGCAGCTCGATGGCAAGCGCGTGTTTTGGCCGCTTCGGGTATATGTGCCGCAGATGAGCGCGCCTGCCGCAGGCGATTATCTTACAGGGCTTACCCTGCGCTTTGAAAGCAACGATGGGCAAGCGGATTCCCTTTACAGTTACACCAAAGGTGTATACCTTACCGCTACGCCGCTTTCTGCGCCGCAAAGCACACATTTGGATAAGGGCCTGCGCTCAATATTTGCACGTGTGCAAAACACATTGTCTGAAAATATCCGCCAAAGCCTGCCGCAGGGTGGCGCAGTGGTTGCCGCCATGTCGGTGGGGGATAAGCGCTGGCTTAGTGCCCAAACCAAAGAGGCATATCGCGCGGCGGGCATTTCCCATATGCTGGTGGTATCGGGCTTGCATTTGTCTGCGGCGGCAAGCGCCGCCTATTTCCTGGGCAAACGCCTGTTTTACAAGCGCCGCGCGGCAGCGGCTTTGGGCTTATTTGTTACAGTGCTCTTTATGTTTTTAACGGGTTTTACGCCATCGGTGATGCGCGCTGGGGTAACGCTTTTGCTGGTCAATATCGGCATGCTTTTATCGCTTGTGCCCGATACGGTCACCTCGCTGGGCTTTGCGGCATTGGTTTTATGCATTGCCAATCCCTTTGCGGCAATGGACGCGGGGCTTTTACTGTCCTTTTCGGCCACGCTGGGCATTTTGGCTTGCCTGTTTTACACAGAACGTTTACAAAAACGCCCCCTATGGCAAAAGCATCCGCGCTTGTTTAAGGTTTTTGTGGCGGTGCTTGTGTCTATTTCGGCAACGCTTGCTACACTGCCTGTGCTTTTATATTTCGGCATGGGTGTTTCGCTTTTAAGTGTGTTTTGCAATCTGCTTTGCGGCGCTCTTTTGCCGATAATCGCCTTTTGCGGCTTTGCACTGGGGCTTATCCCGCCATCACTTACGCTTTTAACGCTGCCGTTTCGCGCGGTTGCGGGCGTTTGCACGGCGTTTTTACAGTGGATTGCGGCAGGGGCTAATGCCATACCCTGGGGCTTTGTTTACATAGGGCGCGAAGCGCTTGTGCTGGTTTTTTGTTTGTATGCGCTTGCGTATTTTGGCTTTCGCATGAAAGTAAAGCGCATGCCGCTATATCTATCGGCCTTTGCAGTGCTGGGCATTGTGGCACAAATGTTTTTAGCGCGGGGGCTTGTGTCGGTGTCGCTTGTGGGCAATACGCAAGCGCCGCCCGTCTTAATTGTGCAAGATGG
>JAGPHI010000277.1 GCA_018055565.1 Oscillospiraceae bacterium
CTGCGCGTTACCATTATCGCGGCAGACGGCACCGTGCTGGGCGACAGCGAAACGGATTACAAAACAATGGAAAACCACGCACAGCGCGAAGAAATTAAAGCGGCGCAAGCCGCACGCGTGGGCATTTCGGTGCGCGCAAGCGCCACGCTGTCGCAAAAGATGATTTATGCCGCCGTGCGCACGCAAAACGGCGATTTTGTGCGCACAGCGGGTGTGTACGGTGGCTTTTTACAAAGCGTAACCATGCTTTTGCCCTGGCTTTTTGTTGCGGCGGGCATAGCACTTTTTATGGCCTTATGCGTGGCAAAGCGTTTTGCGGCGTCTGTGTCAAAGCCGCTTTCGCAGCTGTCCGACAGCCTAAAGCTTGTCAAGGGTGGCGGCATCGCATTAGATGCTGCGGCGTACCCGTATGCCGAATTGCAGGAGATGGCGGCGGATATTAACGAAATATCGGCCGAAGTGGCCGAGGCGCTGGGGCGGCTTGCAAACGAAAAGGCGCGCATCGACTATATTTTAGACAATATGGACGAGGGCTTTGTGCTTTTGGATGACGACGATACCGTGCTGCTGATTAACACGGCCGCGTGCCGCGCGTTTACCTGTGCGCAGGCGGCGGTGCGGGGCAAAAACATCTTGCATGCCACGCGCAATATCCCGCTTTTGGATGCGATTGCCGCCGTGCACAAAGGCGGCGATCATATGCGCGTGCCGCTTTCCTTGCCCGAAAACCGAAAAGGCGAGGTAAATATCAGCGCGGTTGCGCCCGATGGCGGCGTGATTTTGATTTTGTCCGACGATACCGAGCGCGCTGCGGCGGCAAAAATGCGGCAAGAGTTTTTCCAGTCTGCCTCGCACGAGCTAAAAACCCCCATCACCTCCATACAGGGCTTTGCAGAGCTTTTAGCAGGCGATATGCCCATCGATGCCGAAAAGCAGCAAGAGATTTATCTGCGCATCGCCAAAGAATCTGCGCGCATGACCACGCTGATTAACGATATCATTATGATTAGCCGCCTAGAAAGCGGCGACATCGCTTTTGAGCCAGAGCTTGTGGATATTGGCACGGTGGTAAGCGAGGTTTGTGCAGATGCGCAAGGCCTTTGCGCAGAAAGCGGCATTGCAATGCATTGCAGCGTCATTAGCGCCGTGCGCACGGCATGCGTGCGCGAGATACGCGAAATTGCGGGCAATTTGGTGCAAAATGCCGTGAAGTATAATAAAGAGGGCGGGCGCGTGGACGTGACGCTTGCCAATTGCGATGGCGCGCTGACGCTTACGGTGTTTAACACGGGCGAGCCCATCCCGCCCGAATATCGCACGCGGGTGTTTGAACGCTTTTTCCGCATCGATAAAGGCCGCAGCAAGGCGGCAGGGGGCACGGGCCTCGGCCTTTCAATTGTTAAGCATGTGGCGCAGCGCTATGGCGCGTCGGTAAAGCTGGCCAGCAGCGCCGAGGGCAACACCTTTACGGTTACGTTTCCGAAAACATTTTAATGAAAACGCATACAACCAACAAGCCCCGCAGCATCTTGCTTGCAAGATGCTGCGGGGCTTGTTGCGAATGTTCGGTTATGTGGCGCGGGTGCGCTGTGCGCAAGCAGCGCTTGATAACAGCGCAAACCATGCGTCTATTACAAAGGAGAAGCCGAAAATCAGTCGATTTCCACCGAGATTTTCGCGCCTTGACGCACGGCGGCCGCACGCATAACAACACGAATTGCCTTTGCAATTCTGCCTTGCTTGCCGATAACACGGCCCATATCGCCTTCAGCTACAGTGAGATGATATACAACAATGCCTTCCTCGTTTGGCTCATCCGCCGTGACGCGCACGGCATCTTTGTCATCCACGAGGCCTTTGGCGAGGGCTAATAAAAGCTCTTGCATGGTCTAACCTCTCCCTTCGCCTTACAGAATCTCGTTTTTCTTGAACAGTACACGCACAGTGTCTGTGGGCACAGCGCCTGTTGCGATCCACTTTTTCGCTTTTTCAGTATCAATCTTTACGATCGAGGGCTCTTTAGTGGGGTCATAATACCCGATTTCTTCGATAAAGCGGCCATCGCGGGGAAAACGTGAATCAGCCACCACGATTCTATAAAACGGGGCTTTCTTCGCGCCCATGCGGCGCAGTCTTATTTTAACAGCCATTTCTGTCACCTCCTATAAAAACTTGTATCATCATCGGTCTTTGTAAAGCCCTGTCTGCTGGCTTTCGGGCAAACGCCGTTTTTGTGCGAAGCCGCTATTTACCGTGCAAAACGTGCCCACTCCATAAAGGACGCGTGCGCGTTTTATAGTAAACAACCAGCCCTGCCAAATCCGCCATTTGCCCATTTGCATTAGATAGGCTTTAAAGCCGAGGAATACCGATTGGTTGCGCGAGGCGCTGCATGCACATCACGTGCACAATGCCTACGCGGCGGGGATGCGCGGCGCGTACAGTTTATCGAAATCCGCGCCGAGAGAATCCTTTGGGGTTCTTTTTAAGCTGCTTCATCAGCTTGCTCATTTGCTCGAATTGCTTTAAAAGGCGGTTTACATCCTCCACGCGCGTTCCGCTGCCTGCGGCAATGCGGCGCTTGCGCTTCGGGTCTATCATAGCGGGCTTTGCCCGTTCTGCCTTTGTCATGCTTTGGATAATGGCTTCAACGCGTTTTAATTCGCGTTCGCCTGCATCGCCAGGGTCATTCAT
>JAGPHI010000278.1 GCA_018055565.1 Oscillospiraceae bacterium
GGGGGTTGCCTACCTCACCGATGCCGTCGGCATTTTCTATTTCGCCCACGTTGCGCGGGTTTGTAAAATGTTCCATTACTTTTTCGCTATACATATTGTTTTCCTTTCTGTACGCCAATTTACAAGGCTTGGCGTAATGGTGCATGCGCTTTCGGCGTGCACGTTTGCATTAAAATGGGCGCGTTTTATTCCTGCCATAAGGGGCTGCGGCTGCGCACCTTTGCCACAATGTCTACGAGCGCGTCGGCCACAAAATGCACTTCTTCAGACGTGTTTTGCACGCCGAGGCTGAAGCGCAGCGAGCAATGTGCCTGCTCGTGTGGCAGGCCAATCGACAGCAAAACATGGCTGGGGTCAAGGCTGCCGGAGGCGCATGCAGAGCCGGAGGATGCGCAGATGCCCTTTGCATCAAGGAACAAAAGCAGGCTTTCGCCCTCAGCCGCAGGGAAGCTGATATTAAGGTTATTGGGCAAGCGCTTATCCATATCGGCAGCGCCATTTAGCTTAATTTGCGGGATATCGGCAATGCGCGCAAACAAAAGGTCGCGCAGGCCGCGCACATGGGCCGTTTTATCCGCAAGGCCCGCGGTGGCGCGCTCAATTGCTTCGCCAAGCCCCACAATGCCCGCCACATTTTCTGTGCCGGCGCGGCGGCCGCGCTCTTGTGCGCCGCCATCCATGAAATTATACGGCGAAATGCCGCGGCGCAAATACAATGCACCCACGCCCTTAGGCCCGTTAAATTTATGTGCCGATAGGCTGAGCATGTCGATATTGTCTGCTTTTACATCTATGGGCACAGCGCCCACTGCCTGCACGGCATCGGTGTGAAACCACACGCCCGCCTTGCGGCAAATAGCGCCAATTTCGCGAATGGGCTGTAGCGTGCCAATTTCGTTATTGGCATACATAATGGTTACAAGGCCTGTTTGCGGGCACAGCGCCTTTTCTACATCCTTTGGCGATACAAAGCCCTGTTCATCTACTGGCAGATACGTAACGGTAAAGCCCTCGTTTTCCAGCGCTTTCATTGAATGCAGCACGGCGTGATGCTCGATGCAGGAGGTAATCAGATGGGTTTTGCCAGCCTTTTTCATCTTATAGGCAGTGCCCTTGATGGCCCAGTTATCGGCCTCGGAGCCGCAGCCCGTAAAAAACACCTCGTTATCTTGGCAGCCAATCGCCTTTGCCACTTGCGCGCGGGCTTTATCCATCGCCTCTTTGGCCTCGCTGCCGATGGAATAAAAAATGCTGGACGGATTGCCAAAGCGCTCTGTGTACCACGGCAACATGGCATTCAGCACTTCCTTTGCCACAGGCGTGGTGGCGGCATTATCGAAATAAATAATTTTTTTCATAGTGTTCAACCTTTGCTTTCTATTATAAAAACGACTGCATACTAAGCCGATGATCTCTCTTTTATTATAATATACCATTTTGGTGTAGGTTTCAAGCCCCAGCGGGCTGCATTATGCAAATTTTTTATGAACGCGCCTATCTGCATGCATTTACTGATACTGTATATTGGCCTGCAAAAGCGATTCTAATTCATCTGCCAAAAGCTGTTTGCACTCGCGCAAGCGCGCAGCGCTGCGTGGCTCGCCCAGTGCCAGCTTTTCGGCGGGTATTGGCGTGCCAAACACGATGGTGCAGCGCCCAAACACGCGCAAAGGCCCGCCCTTATAAATTATGCGGCACGGAATCATATCAACGCCCGCCGCCGCTGCCACCACAAACGCGCCGGATTTCAGCCGCCCCAAATTGCCATCCTTTGTGCGTGTGCCCTCGGGGAAAATTAAAAGCCCCTGCCCTGCGCGCACCTTTTCAATCGCCGCTTCCACCACATCGGCATCGCCTTTGCCGCGCTGCACAGGCACCACGCCCACGTGCCGAAACATCCAGCTGATAATGGGCGAAATGGCAAAAAGCTCTTCCTTGCCCATAATCAGCATGCGCGGCCCCCAAAAACGCGCAAGCACTACAAACACGGGGTCCAGCGCAGAAATATGGTTGGGGCAAAGCACAAAGCCTCTATCCCGAATAAGGTTTTCTTTGCCGATAACACGAATGCGAAAAATGATATGCCACACCAAAAACGCCAGTGTGACGATAAAACAATAAAACATAATGGTAGTTCCTTTCCGGTAGCCTGCGCCAGTTTACATAACAAACGCTTGTTCCCGCGCTAGGCCATTTTTGCACGGATAATTGCTAACAGTGCTTCGTAGCTTTGCGCAAAGTTTAGCGCGGTGGTATCTACAAGCACTGCATCTTCCGCTTGCTTTAGCGGGGCGGCCGCACGATGCGTATCGTTATAATCGCGCTCGCGCACGTCGGCTAGCACGGTTTCGTAATCGGCCTTTTCGCCTTTTTCCAAAAGCTCTTTTGTGCGGCGCTCTGCGCGCGCCTCGGGCGAAGCTGTTAAAAAAATCTTTACCGTTGCGTTTGGCAAAATCACAGTGCCGATATCGCGGCCATCCATCAGCACATTGCCGTTTGCGGCAAGGCTGCGCTGTGTATCCAGCAAAAACGCGCGCACCGCAGGATGCGCCGATACTGCCGATGCCGCCATCGACACCTCTTCGGCGCGGATTGCCGCAGACACATCCTCGTCATTTAAGTATATATGCTGCGCGCCTTGCGCATATTGCAAAGCAAGGCTAATTTGCGGCAAAAGCGCCGTTACGCCCGC
>JAGPHI010000022.1 GCA_018055565.1 Oscillospiraceae bacterium
GCAAGGGCATGCTGCATCGCTATGCAATGCGCCCGCCTTGCCCATGAGAAAGGATGACACCATTATGGACGCGACAATCAAAGCAATAAAAGGCCAAATTGTGTATGCGCCTGATTCCGGCACGCTGTGCGTGCACCAAAACAGCTGGATTGTATCCAAAAACGGCTTGGTTGTCGGCATATTTGCCGAGCTGCCGAGCGAATACGCAAACGCCGCGAAAGAAGATTTTGGCGATCGGCTGATTATCCCCGGCCTTGTGGATTTGCATGTGCACGCGCCGCAATACTCGTATCGCGGCACTGGCATGGATTTAGAGCTGCTTGATTGGCTGGCCACATACACCTTTCCCGAAGAAGCCAAATTTAGCGAGCTTGCTTATGCCGAGCGCGCATACAGCATTTTTGCCGAGGACTTAAAAAAGGGTGCCACCACACGCGCGGCAGTATTTGCCACCGTGCACACCGAGGCCACACTGCTTCTAATGCAGCTTTTGGCGGCAAGCGGCGTGCGCTGCATGGTTGGCAAAGTGAATATGGATCGCAATTGCCCCGATTATATCTGCGAGGACACCGCAGCCTCTCTTGCCGACACGCGGGCGTGGCTGTCTAAATGCCAGCATTACGCGCACGTGCGCCCCATTTTAACGCCGCGTTTCACGCCCACGTGCACCGACGCGCTTTTGCAGGGCTTGGGCGAAATCCAGCGCGAATATGGCATTGCCGTTCAATCGCATTTGTCGGAAAATCCAAGCGAAATTGCATGGGTAAAAGCGCTTTGCCCCGACACCGCCTGCTACGCTGAAAGCTATGCGCGTTTTGGCCTTTTGGGCGGCGATGCCCCCACCATTATGGCGCACTGTGTATACCCCACGCCCGACGAGTTGCAGCTTTTGCAAGAGCGCCACGTGATGGTGGCGCATTGCCCGCAATCGAACATGAACCTTGCCTCGGGCATAGCCCCTGTGCGCAAATATCTAAACAGCGGCATTTGCGTTGGGCTTGGCACGGATATCGCCGGCGGCGCCAATCTTTCGATGCTGCGCGCAATGGCGGATGCCATTGGCCTGTCGAAGCTGCGCTGGCGGCTTGTGGATCAAAGCGAAGCGCCACTGACGCTTGCCGAAGTGCTGTTTATGGCCACAAAGGGCGGCGGCGCATTGTTTGGGCGGGTGGGCAGCTTTGAAGAGGGCTATGCGTTTGACGCGGTGGTATTAAGTGAAGAACATCTGCCGCATCCGCAGCCCATGTCGATTGAAAACCGTTTAGAGCGCCTAATTTATCTTGCCACAGACCGCGAGGTTTTGGCAAAATACGCAGATGGCGAGCGCATTAAATAGCCATTTATCGCAAAAGCGCGCATGGCGCGCGATAGATACAGATTGTGTTAGGAAGGGGTATCCGTTATGAGCATCGGCAAAAGCATCCCTCGCGTGGACGCATATGAAAAGGTTACGGGCGGCGCCAAATACACGGATGACTTGCTGCCGCGGGGCGCGCTTGTGGCAAAGGTGGTGCATAGCACCATTGCAAACGGCCTTGTAAAAAGCATCGACATCGAAAAAGCGATGGCCGTGCCGGGCGTAGTAAAGATTTTCACCTGCTTTGATGTGCCAGATATCCAGTTTCCCACCGCAGGCCATCCGTGGAGCGTGGAAACGGCGCACCAAGACATTGCCGACCGCAAGCTGTTAAACCGCCGCGTGCGCATTTACGGCGATGATATCGCCGCCGTTGTGGCCGAGGACGATGTGGCCGCTGCGCGCGCCGCACGTTTAATTGCCGTGGAATATGAGGAATATCCCGCATACACCACGCCCGAACAGGCGATGGCCGAGGGCGCTGTGCCCATTCACGACGAACGGCCTGGCAATATCATCGTGCATAGCAAATGGGCCAACGGCACCGAAAGCTTTGCCGATGCCGTGGCAGGCAAGGATGTGCAAATTTTTGAAGAACGCTATCACACACAAACCGTGCAGCACTGCCATATCGAGCTGCCCGTATCCCACGCATATATGGAAAATAATCGCATTATCGTGGTATCTTCTACCCAGATTCCGCATATTATGCGCCGCGTTATCGGGCAGGCACTGGGCATTCCGTTTGGGCGCATCCGCGTGATAAAGCCCTATATCGGCGGCGGCTTTGGCAATAAACAGGACGTTTTATATGAGCCGCTAAACGCATACCTCAGCATGCAGCTGGGCGGGCGGCTGGTAAAGCTGGAAATCTCGCGCGAGGAAACATTGGCGTGCACGCGCGTGCGCCATGCCATTGATTTCAGCCTTAAAACCGCTGTTCGCCCCGATGGGCGGCTGGTGGCAAGGCAATTGACAGCTGTGTCCAATCAAGGCGGCTACGCCAGCCATGCGCACGCCATTGTGGCCAACGCCACCAACGAATTTCGGCATTTATATCAAGAAGAAGCCTGCATGCAGGCCGACGCATATACCGTATACACCAATATAGCCACGGGCGGCGCCATGCGCGGCTATGGCATCCCGCAGGCCAGCTTTGCGCAGGAAGCGCATATGGACGATATTGCAAAGGCCCTCGGGCTTGACCCGATTGCCCTGCGCCTTAAAAACTGCATGCAGCTGGGCTATGCCGACCCAGGCACCAAAATTACTTGCCATTCCAGCGGCCTTACGGAATGCATCCGAAAAGGGCAGGAATACATTCACTGGGACGAAAAGCGCAAGGCGTATGCCGCCGACACAGGGCCTGTGCGCCGCGGCGTAGGCATGGCGATTTTCAGCTATAAAACAGGCGTTTATCCCATCTCGCTGGAAACGGCCTCCGCGCGCATGGTGCTAAACCAAGACGGCTCCGCGCAAGTGCAAATGGGCGCAACCGAAATCGGGCAGGGCGCAGACACCGTGTTTACCCAAATTGCCAGCGACGAAAGCGGCATTTGCCTTGAAAACATTCATCTTGTATCCACACAAGACACCGACATCACCCCCTTTGATACAGGCGCTTATGCCAGCCGCCAAACCTATGTGTCGGGCATGGCGCTGCGAAAAACCGCCGCGCTGTTTAAACAAAACATTTTACAATACGCCGAGTTTTTAACCGGGCGCGACCCCGACACGATGGACGTGTGCGCCAGCAACGTGGTGCTGCGCGCAGACGGCAGCGTGCTGATGAGCCTTGAAAGCCTTGCGATGGAAGCGTTTTACTCTTTGCGCAAAACGCAGCACATCACCGCAGAAGCCACACATCATTGCACCGACAACACCTATTCGTTTGGCGCTTGCTTTGCGGATATCAAGGTGGATATTCCGCTTGGCAAAATTGAGATTGTCAACATTATCAACGTGCACGATTCGGGCGTGTTAATCAATCCAAAGCTGGCCGAAGCACAGGTGCACGGCGGCATGAGCATGGGCGTTGGCTATGCGCTGGGCGAGCAGCTTTTATTTGACGAAAAGGCGCGCTGCCTGAACGACAATCTTTTAGACTACAAGTTGCCCACCGCAATGGACACACCGGATTTTACAGTGGATTTTGTGCAAACGGTGGACCCAACCGGCCCGTACGGCAATAAATCTCTGGGCGAGCCGCCCGCCATTCCGCCCGCAGGCGCCATCCGCAATGCGCTTTTGCACGCCACGGGCGTTGCGGTGAACAGCCTGCCCTTAAACCCGCAAAAGCTGGTGGAGCATTTCGCAGCCGCCGGGCTGCTATAAGGAGGCAAAGCGATGTATGATATAGATTCCATCCTGCAAGCACACGATATCCAAGAGGCCATTAACGCGCTTGCCGCCGACGAGGGCGCTGTGCTCATTTCTGGCGGCAGCGACGTGCTGATTAAAATCCGCGAGGGGAAGCTTGCGGGCAGCCGCCTTGTCAGTATTCACGATATCAGCGCCTTAAAAGGCGTTTCGATGCAAGGGGATGGCACGCTAGTAATCGGCGCCGCCACCAGCTTTGCGCACATTACGCAAAACCCATTGATTCAAAAGCACATTCCGGCGCTGGGCGCAGCGGTGGATCAAGTGGGCGGGCCGCAAATTCGCAATAT
The DNA here is from genome assembly GCA_018055565.1 of Oscillospiraceae bacterium. Taxonomy (GTDB): domain Bacteria; phylum Bacillota; class Clostridia; order Oscillospirales; family Ruminococcaceae; genus JAGPHI01. Next base: position 4,027 of record JAGPHI010000022.1, read on the forward strand.
CGGCACCATCGGCGGCAATGTGTGCAACGGTGTAACCAGCGCCGACAGCGCCAGCACCTTGTTTGTGCTGAATGCCAAGCTGCACCTTGTGGGCAAAAACGGCGAGCGCACTGTGCCCATTGCCGAATTTTACGCAGGGCCTGGGCGCACCGTGCGTGCGCACGATGAAATTTTGACCGAAATTTGCATCGACAAGGCCGATTATGCAGGCTTTGGCGCACATTACATCAAATATGCACAGCGCAATGCTATGGACATCGCCACTTTAGGCTGCGCCGTCAATGTGCGCCTTTCGGCCGATAAACGCATTATCGAGGATGTGCGCCTTGCGTTTGGCGTGGCAGGGCCTGTGCCCATGCGCTGCCCAAAGGCCGAGGCCGCCATTAACGGCCGCCCCGTATGCGAAGAAAGCATAGCCGCCATAGGCGATATCGCCGTTACCGAGGTTTCGCCGCGCACAAGCTGGCGCGCATCGAAGGAATTTCGCTTACAGCTTGTGCGGGAACTAAGCTGCCGCGTGCTGCGCCGTGCCATTGAAAATGCAGGCGGGTGCGTTTAACCGATTGCGCCGGCGCGCGGCCCTATGCCGTTTGCCAAAGCAAGCGATTGGCGCAATTGCAACAAAGGAAGGTTGATGAAATTTATGCTGAAAATACTGCATTTTACCTTAAATGGCAAATCGGTTGAAACCGCCTGTGATGAACGCGCAAGCCTGCTGGAACTTTTGCGCGAGCTTGGCTGCACCAGCGTGAAAAAAGGCTGCGAAGTGGGCGAGTGCGGCGCATGCACCGTTTTGGTAAACGGTGAAGCCATCGACAGCTGCATCTATCTTGCGCTTTGGGCCGAAGGCAAAACCGTGCTGACCGTAGAGGGCTTAAAAGCCGCAGACGGCACGCTGAGCCCTATCCAAATTGCTTTTATCGAGCAAGCCGCCGTGCAATGCGGCTTTTGCACGCCGGGGCTGATTATGACGGCCGTGGAAATTGTGGGCACAGGCCGCCGCTATACGCGCGAAGAACTGCGCAAACTGATTAGTGGGCATCTGTGCCGCTGCACAGGCTATCAAAACATTTTAAACGCGCTTGAACAAATTGTGGATGAGGCATATAAGGCAAGCGAACAAAACGCCTAAAGCCCCGCGCACAAGGGCGTTTGCGGCTGCGTTTTTATAAGCGCTGCAAATTCTTTTTATTGCGCCGCACTTTTGCGGCGCAATATATGGCCCCGCGTTATTCTTGCGCAAGAATAACGCATTATAAGCGCATCCCCCTATTTTACCATAGCGAAAGGCGGCCGTGCATATGCAGCATCTTCATTACGCGCTAAAGCTCACGCTTTTGCGCGACGAAAGCTTTTTTGGGCCGGGCGTGGCCGAGCTTTTGCAGCGCACTGCCCGCTGCGGCTCTTTGCATGCGGCATGCGCCGAAATGCATATGGCCTACAGCAAGGCATGGCGCGTATTAAAAAAAGCCGAAGCCGCGCTGGGCTATCCGCTTTTAAACGGGCGGGCAGGCGGCGCGGGCGGCGGGCACAGCAGCGTTACGCCCGAGGCATTGGCCTTTCTTGCGCGTTACGAGGCGTTTAACACAGAGATGCAAGCGGCGGCAAGCAAGGCGTTTGCGCGGCATTTTGCGCACGAGAAAGGACAGGAAAGCCCAAATGAAGCTTATTAAAACCGAAGACGCGGTAGGGCATGTGCTTTGCCACGATTTAACACAAATTATTAAAGGCGTAACGAAAGACGCACGCTTTCGCAAGGGGCATATTGTTACGCAAAGCGACATCCCTGTTTTGCTGTCGATGGGCAAGGAAAGCCTGTATGTCTTTACGCGCGAGACGGGCTTTTTGCATGAGGACGAAGCCGCGCTGCGGCTTTGCGCCTTTTGCAAAAACAAGGATATGCAAAGCGGCGAAATTAAAGAGGGCAAAATAGAGCTGTTTGCCGATTGTGACGGGCTTTTGGTATACGATACCGCCCTGCTGGCGCAAATTAATTCGATTGGCGAAATTTCGATTGCGGCGCGCAGCAACTATTATCCTGTGCAAAAGGGCGATAAGCTGGCCGGCATGCGCGTGATACCGCTGATGATTGCAGAGCAGCAGCTGCTGTTTGCCGAAAGCCTTTGCCAAAACGCACCGCTTTTTACGCTTTTACCATACCAAAAACTGCGCTTTGGCGTAGTGGCTACCGGCAACGAAATTGCAAAAAAGCGCATCGCAGACACCTTTTCCCCCGTGGTAATCGACAAGCTTGCCGCCTTTGGCGGCACGTGCATCGGCGTAACACAGCCGGGCGACGACCGCGATGCCATCGCCGCGGATATCCGCGCATTTTATCAAAACGGTGCCGATTTGGTGGTGTGCACAGGCGGCATGAGCGTAGACCCAGACGACCGCACGCCCGCCGCCATTTGCGCAGCAGGTGCCGACATCGTTGCCTATGGCGCGCCCGTGCTGCCGGGTGCCATGTTTTTGGTGGGCTATTATCAAGGCAAGCCCCTTTTGGGCCTGCCGGGCTGTGTGATGTATGCAAAGCGCACCGTGCTGGATTTGGTGCTGCCGCGCGTGTTTGCAGGGCTGCCCATCACAAAAAGCGACCTTGTCAACATGGGCGCGGGCGGGCTTTGCCTCAATTGCGCCGTTTGCCATTTCCCCAATTGCTCGTTTGGCAAAACGATGTAAAGGCGAAATGCCCGTTTTATAATGAACTGTAATTGATTTTTATAAAGGAGCGCTGTATGGAATTATCGCATATTGATCAAAACGGCAATGCCATTATGGTGGACGTGTCAAACAAAGATATCACCTGCCGCAAGGCCGTGGCACAGGGCACGATTTTGCTAAATGCGCCCGTATTTGCCGCCGTGCAAGGCGGCGAAAGCAAAAAGGGCGATATCTTGGGCGTGGCGCGTGTGGCGGGCATTATGGGCGCGAAAAACGCCGCATCGCTGATTCCGCTTTGCCATGTGCTACCCCTCACAAAATGCACGGTGGATTTTACGCTAAACCCCGAAGCATGCAGCTTAACCGCCATATGCGAAGTAAGCGTATGCGGGCGCACAGGCGTGGAAATGGAGGCGATTACCGGTGTTTCGCTGGCGCTGATTACCGTGTACGACATGTGCAAGGCCATCGACAAAGGCATGGTGCTCACCGATATTCATCTTGTGCATAAAGAGGGCGGCAAATCGGGCGTATACGATGCGCCGCAATAAACGCAAAAGGCAAAGCGCGGGGCATCCCGCCTTTGCCATACTGCGCGGAAAGGAATGGCAAAAGCATGCAGGATGATATCGGACGGCAAATTGAATATCTGCGCATCTCTATTACCGAGCGCTGCAATTTGGCATGCCGCTATTGCAAGCCACTGCATGGTGCCGAGGCGCGCGTTTTAACCGATGCACAAATCGGGCAAATTGCAAAGGCAGGCGGGATGCTTGGCATGCGCAAAATCCGCCTTACGGGCGGCGAGCCGCTGGTGCGGGAAAATGTGGCGCATCTGGTGGCGCTTTTGCGCGAAACACACGGCATCGAGCAAGTAGCCATTACCACAAACGGCGTGCTTTTGCACCAGCAGCTGCCCGCGCTTTTGGCGGCGGGGCTTTCCCGCGTGAACATTAGCCTTGATGCCACCAGCCCCGCACTATATGCCGAAATCACGGGGCGCGACTGCGTTTTGGCAGTGCAAAAGGGCATCGACGCAGCACTTACGGCAAATTTGCCTGTGCGCATCAATTGCGTGCCCTTGCAAAGCAGCTACATGCAGCAAATTGCAGAGCTTGCGGCGCTTGCCGATGCCTATGCTGTGGACGTGCGCTTTATTGAATTGATGCCGATGGGCAAGGCCGCCGAAATACAAGGCGTGCCCAACACCGAAATTTTGCGCGTTTTATCGCAAAAATACGGTGCCTTTACCACAGTGGAAAAGCACAGCGCCGACGGCCCTGCGCAGTATTACCGCTTTGCGGGGCAAAAAGGCCGCATTGGGCTAATCAGCCCGCTTTCGCACAGCTTTTGCAGCGAGTGCAATCGCGTGCGCGTGTCGGCAACGGGCTTTTTGCGCACCTGCCTTGCCTGTGCGCACGGTGCGGATTTGCGCCCAGCGCTTGTTTCGGGCATCGGCCTGCAAGACACGATGCAAGCCGCCATCCTTGCAAAGCCCATTTGCCATCATTTTGGCGATGCGCCTTGCACAGATTTGGCCAGCATGGCGCAAATTGGCGGGTAATGGCACACTGGTTTTTGTAAATTGAACGAGTGTTAAACTATATTTTTTGCGCCGTGTAACTGGTTCAATCGGCGCAATTTGCAAGAAAGGAACTTACATCAATATGGGTAATATTATTGCGGTGTGCATTTCAAAAGAGCGTGGCACACAAAAAACCAATGTGCAAAAAGCCGTTTTTCGCGCGGGGTGGGGCATCGAGGGCGATGCGCACGCGGGCGATTGGCACAGGCAGGTAAGCCTTTTATCCTATGATAAAATTGAAGATTTTCGCTGCCGCGGTGCCGAGGTGGGGGATGGCGCGTTTGGCGAAAACCTTGTGGTGCAGGGCATCGATTTTCGCGCCTTGCCCATTGGCACGCTTTTAAGCGCGGGCACGGTGCTTTTGCGTATTACGCAAATTGGCAAAG
>JAGPHI010000279.1 GCA_018055565.1 Oscillospiraceae bacterium
ACGACGGGTTCACCCGCCAGCGCGAAAACGAAGAATACGAGCCGCGCCAGCTGGATTATGATACAGGCATGCCGATGGAACAGGCTGTGCGCGGCAAAAAATTGTATGACAAAAAGCAATAACGGGATATCTATGCGCATTTGCCAAAACGCCGCTGGGCACTTGCTTTTTGTAACGCGCTGTAAAGCCATGCAATGGTTCACAAAAAAATACTAAATCATCTGCAATAGTACAAGCGAACCGATGCTGAAAAGAGTATAATCAAGCCGTATCTTATATCGAAGGAGCTTTGTGTGAACACGTATTTGTATAAAGGGCAAGCAATTGATTCCGTTGTGTTAAAATGCCTGGTGGTAAGCCGTGGGGTAACGGTGGACAGCGATGTATACCGCAAATATAGAAAAACGCACAGGCTATCGGTAAACCCTTTGATGTGCAACTGCTTTTTTCTTTCGGATAACACGATTGTGCAGCTGTCGGACGTGTCTTTTCATTTGCAGCATCTATCGGGCATGCTGTCGTGGGAAACGCTGAAGCTATTAAAATATGCCTCGGCGCTTGCCTCGCCGTTTCGCATCAAGCTGCACGCAGAAAAGGCGGCGCTTTTTTGTGATGAAACGCTTGTTGACTATATTACATTCCCGAATAAAACGGATTTTTATATGCAAAAAACTGCTTTGGGCCTGCCGTTTTTGGGCAATGCCGTTTTACAAGGCACAGACTGGGTGGCGTTTCAGTGCTTATGGCCATGCGAATACGCGGCGGCGGGCAAAGGCTGCGAATTTTGTTTTTCGGGCGCAGATTTTGAACACCTTTCCAAAAAGAAACAGCCTTTGCCAAAGCCTGTGCCGCCCGAGGATATGGCGGAAATGGTGGCATATGCAATACAGCATTGTGGCTGCAACAGCGTGCAAATTACAGGCGGCTCCACCTTTGATGAGCGAAAAGAATCAAACTATATCAAAGCATATTTAACCGCGCTACGCCGCCGCATCGGGAAGCTGCCTGGCGAGCTGCTGCTGTATATTACCCCGCCGTCGGACTTTACGATACTGGACGAATATTTTGCGCTGGGTGCCACACGCATTGCGTGCAGCATAGAGCTGTGGGACGAAGCGCTGGCAAAACGCATCACACCCGGCAAAATAGACATTACCACCCGAAAACGGCATTTGGATGCGCTTACCTATATTGCCAAAACCTACGGCAAGGGCAAAGCATTTTCAAATTTTATCATCGGCATTGAGCCGTTTGACTCGTTTGCGCAGGGTGCAGCCTACCTTGCACAGCGCGGCATTATTCCGTCGGCTTCTGTGTGGATGCCAATGGGCAGGCCCGTGAATAACAGCATGCAGGCCCCTGATGCCGCCTATTATCGCAAAGTAACGGAGCTTTTAAGCAGCCTTTATACCGAGCACGCGCTTGCGCCGGCAGGCGGCTGCGGCTTAAATGTTTGCATCGAACGGGATATTCATCATCTGCGCACAGCAGATTTTGCGTCTGTTTGCAATGGCACAACCTAACGCTTGCGCTGCGCAGCAAGGCAGTGCGGTGCTGGTTTTGCACTGCCTTTTTGCATTTTCGTGCATGGCTGTACGTGCCATTTTGCAAAGCGTAAAAATATTGGTTGATACTGCGCTTTTCTTATGGTATATTGTAAGAAACAATTGAATACAATTTCAAGGGTGCCGCTTTTCATATAGCGGCTTAATTGGGAATGAGGTTAGACTCCTCAACAGCATACTTCTACTGTAAAAGCTACGAAATGCGAATGCCACTGATGCAATCATCGGGAAGGCCGCAAAGTAGGCACGAAGCTTTAAGTCAGGATATCTGCCCTTTGGAATGATGACAAATCCAACGGTGTGGGCGGATTGCATTTTACACCTCTTGCCTTTTGCAAGAGATGTATGCTATGTAATGTGCACTGCTTTTAAGCGGTGTTTTTTTATGCCCGTGGGTTCGCCCGCGGGTATTTTTATTGTAAAAAGGATGAGGAGAAACAAAATGCAAAAAAAGAAAATTTGGAATGCGATTATGGGCGTTGCGGCGGCGCTGATTGTGGTGTCTGCTGTGATGCTTGCGGGCAGTTTGCGCGGATGGTTTATGCAAAAAGCGCCAGCTGTGGAGGGTGCGCCGCGCGAGGGCACCGCGCTGCTTGTTACCAAAAAGCTAGGTAGCGCCAATATCGAGCGCGGCGGCATCGCCTATTCCCTCGGCGAAAATTCTGTTTTAAAAAGCGGCGATATCATTGAAGTGTTAAACGGCGCGGTAATCGAGCTTTCGTTTGGCGAAAACGTGCTGACGCTGAACGAAAACAGCGAGGCCGTGTTTACCATAGACGCAAACGGCATAAAAGCACAGCTATCACGCGGGGAAGCGTTTTTGCGTGCAAAAAAAGCGTTTTGCCTGTCGGTTGGCGCGGTGGACATTTTGGGCGATGAGGCGGCGCTTTCACTAAGCGCGCAAAGCGGCAGCGCCAGCGTTTATGTGTTGGGCGGTAAGGCCAGCGTTGGCGGGCAAAGCTATGCACAAGGATCGGCGCTTTCTTTGCTGCAAGATGGCATACACGAAAGCGCGCTTTCGGCAAAGGCGCTGAATGATTTTACACTCAATAACGCAAAAACCACCAACGCGTCAATGCCGCTTTGCTTTACAAATGACGAGCTGGACGGCGTAAAAATTGCG
>JAGPHI010000280.1 GCA_018055565.1 Oscillospiraceae bacterium
GCAACCTAATTGTGCCGCCGCTTATCGGCGTTTTGGGCACGATAACGGGGCTTTGGGTGTATCCGTATATTTTATTTGCGTGCTGCGCCGCCATGTTTATTTTGGCGCAAATGACCGAAAAATCCATCGCAAAAAAGCATAGCACTTTATAATGTGCACACAATCAGAAAGGCCGCTTATGCTTACGATAAAGCCGCATCATTTCATGGATATTATCAAACTGCACGGTGCTGGGCTTGACGCTTTTGTGCCAGACACGGCCTATGGGCATGCATTTTATCAAGTGGGCAATTGCATCTTGCAAAACCACGCCGTGCCCATGCGCCTAACGCTCGGCTGTGACGATATATGCGCGCCCTGCAAATACAAAAGCGCGGCAAACGGCGCATGCACCGACACCCTATTGGATTTGCCCGGCTACACGCAAAAAGAAGCCTATAATCAAATGCTGGACGCGCGCATCGTGCAAATTTTGCATTTGGATTTAGAAAAACCCTATACCGCAGAGGCATTTTGCGCTTTGCTGGCGCAGCATACGGATCTTATTTTTGCGGTATGGGATATTGAGCCATCCCATACTACACAGCACCGACACACACTTTTTTGCGCAGGCTGCAAACGGTATTTGCGCGCAAACGCGCAATAAGGCTGTGGCGCGTGCGCTGCGCATTTTGTTTACAGGCGCGAAAACCGCGCCTGCCGCCTGAAACCCATTGAGATTTTTTAAAGGAGCCGCTTTATGTATACCATTTTAGAAAAAGAGCATTTAAACCCCACTGTAGGCAAAATGCTGATTCACGCACCGCTGATTGCCAAAAAGGCACAGCCGGGGCAATTTATTATCTTGCGCGCGCTGGCCGACAGCGAGCGCATTCCGCTTACAATTGCCGATTACGACACCGAAAAAGGCGCTATTTCGATTATTTATCAAATTGTAGGTGGTTCAACCAAAGAGCTGGATACGCTGAATGCGGGCGACGCATTACACGATTTTGTGGGGCCACTGGGCATGCCTAGCCACATCGAGGGTTTGCGCAAGGTGGCCGTGGTGGGCGGCGGCGTGGGCTGTGCCATTGCGTATCCCATTGCCAAAAAGCTGCATGCCGAGGGCTGCTGTGTGCACAGCATTGTGGGCTTTCGCAATAAAGATTTGGTTATTTTGGAGGATGCGTTTGCCGCTGTCAGCGACAAGCTGGCCATTATGACGGATGACGGCAGCTACGGCGAAAAGGGCCTTGTTACAAACGCGCTGGAAGCGCTGATTCAAGCGGGCAACGAATACGACGAGGTAATTGCCATCGGGCCGCTGATTATGATGAAATTTGTTTCGCAATTGACCAAAAAATACAATATCAAAACCGTTGTGTCCATGAATCCCATTATGGTAGACGGCACTGGTATGTGCGGTGGCTGCCGCTTAACGGTGGGCGGCGTAACGAAATTTGCCTGCGTAGACGGGCCGGATTTTGACGGCCACGCGGTGGATTTTGACGAGGCGCTCGCGCGCGGGAATATGTATAAAGAGTTTGAAACACATGCGCGCGACGCGGCATGCAATTTATTTAAGGGGGTGCTGTAGTTTGAAAGCGCAATCTTTCAAATGGGCTTTGCGCCTTGCCCGCCCTATCGGCACACAGTTGCCGAGGGCAAAGCAGCACATTTTTGCAAGAAAGGAATGGTCATAAAAATGGCAGATATGACCCCTATTAAATGCCCCATGCCTGTACAAGATGCAGACAAGCGCAATAAAAATTTTAGCGAAGTGGCGCTCGGCTATACCGCCGAAATGGCAACCAGCGAAGCAAAGCGCTGCTTAAATTGCCCCAAAAAGCCATGCCGTGCAGGCTGCCCCGTGGGCATTGACATTCCCGCCTTTATTATGAAAACCGCCGAGGGCGATTTTGCCGCCGCTTATGACATTTTATCTGCGCAAAGCGCACTGCCCGCCGTTTGCGGGCGTGTTTGCCCGCAGGAAAGCCAATGCGAGGGCGTTTGCGTGCGCGGCATCAAGGGCGAAAGCGTCGGCATTGGCCGATTGGAGCGCTTTGTGGCCGATTGGCACAGCACCAGCGGCGGCAATGCCCCTGCAAAGCCCACACCAAATGGCCACAAGGTTGCCATCGTTGGCTCTGGCCCATCGGGGCTGACGGCGGCGGGCGAGCTTGCCAAAATGGGATACGCCGTCACCATTTACGAGGCGCTGCACACCGCAGGCGGCGTTTTGGTATACGGCATCCCAGAATTTCGTTTGCCAAAAGCCATTGTGCAAAAGGAAATCGATGGGCTGATTGCGCTTGGCGTTGCCATTGAAACCAATATGGTAATTGGCAAGCTGCTCACCATTGACGAGCTGTTTGCGATGGGCAACGAGGCCGTTTTTATCGGCTCTGGCGCGGGGCTGCCCCGCTTTATGAATATCCCCGGCGAAAGCCTAAAGGGCGTATACTCTGCCAACGAATTTTTAACGCGCATTAATTTAATGAAGGCGTATCTGCCCGGCAGCAAAACCCCCATTCAGCATGCCAAAAATGTTACGGTAGTGGGCGGTGGCAATGTGGCAATGGATGCGGCGCGCAGTGCAAAGCGCCTCGGCGCAGAAAACGTGTATATCGTTTATCGCCGCGGCATGGAAGAGCTGCCCGCGCGCAAAGAAGAAGTAGAGCACGCCATAGAAGAAGGC
>JAGPHI010000023.1 GCA_018055565.1 Oscillospiraceae bacterium
CATTACGGCTTTGTTTAGCTCTTCTTGCGACATTTCGTCCAGCTCGTCGCCGCTGATGCATTGCGCGGCGCTTTTGGCGATGCCTAGCTCTTTGGCAATGGCAAAGGCTGTGTCGCGATGGTCGCCCGTAATCATTACGGTGGTTACGCCCGCTTTTACAAATTGCTCCACGGCGGCTTTGGCTTCGGGGCGCGGCGGGTCGATCATGCCAACAAGGCCTACAAACGCCAAATTGTCCTCGGTGGCGGTGTCATCCCCATGTTTTACGGCAAGCGCCAATACGCGCAGTGCCAGCGACGCCAGCGAGCCGGCGGCATCCATAATGGCGGTTTTATCCTCGGCTGTGATGGGGCGAATGGTGCCGTTTTGGTAAATGCCTGTGCATTTCTTTAAAAGCTGGTCGGTGGCGCCCTTTGTGTAGGCCACCACGCCGTCTGCCTTTTTGTGCACCGTGGTCATGAGCTTACGTTCAGAATCGAACGCCTGTTCATTGATACGCGGCGCGGTTTCCTCTAGCAATTCGCGCGGGCCGCCGAGGGCGATGCCCATGTCGATAAAGGCAAGCTCTGTTGGGTCGCCCACACGCACATCGCCGTTGACTGTGGCATCGTTGCACAGCACAAAGCCTTCGCAAAATACGGGATATTCTTCGCGCTTTAACTCGCCTACATCAAATAGCGTATCGTTGGTGTATACTTTTGTAATCGTCATTTTATTTTGGGTAAGCGTGCCTGTTTTATCGCTGCACACTACGCTAACTGCGCCCAGTGTTTCCACTGCGGGTAGGCGGCGCACAATGCTGTTCACGCGCACCATGCGCTGCACGCCAATGGCCAGAACGATTGTTACAACTGCGGGCAGCCCCTCGGGCACCGCCGCTACGGCAAGGCTGATGGCGGTAATCAGCATTTCAATGATATTGCGCTTTTGAATCACGGCAATGCCAAAAAGCGCAACGCATATAACGATTGTTATAATGCCAAGCAGCTTGCCTAAATCGGCAAGGCGCTTTTGCAGCGGGGTCATTTCGTCTTTGCTTTCGCTAATCATCTTGGCAATTTTGCCAATTTCGGTTTTTTCGCCTGTGCCTACCACAACGCCTTCGCCGCGGCCATAGGTAACCGCGGTGGACATAAAGGCCATATTGTGTTTATCGCCAATGGGCACTTCGCCGTCGGCCACATACTGGCAATCTTTTTCCGTAGGTACGCTTTCGCCTGTGAGCGCGCTTTCCTCAATTTTCAGCGACTGGCTTTGCGTTAAACGCAAATCTGCTGGAATGACGCGGCCTGCGTCCAGCACCACAATGTCGCCGGGCACAAGCTCTGCGGCAGGCATTTCGCTAACGGTGCCGCCTCTGCGGCAAAGCGCGGTAGGGCTGCTCATTTTTTTCAGCGCGTCCAGCGCCTTTTGTGCCTTTCCCTCTTGCACCACACCCACCACGGCGTTTAAAAGAATGACGCAAAGGATAATCACTGCATCGCCGGCTTCTTTTAAAATCAGCGAAATAATCGCAGCGCCAAACAGAATGTAAATCATGGGGTCTTTGAGCTGCGCAAGAAAGCGCTGCAAGGTTGTGGGGGGCTCTTTTTCTTGCAGCTCGTTGCGCCCGTATTTGGCCAAGCGCTCCGACGCAGCGTCCTGTGTAAGGCCGTTTGCGCTGCTTTCAAGCGCCTGCAATGTTTCTTGCACGGTTTTGTTTTCGTACATAATGATAACCTTTCCTTTGTATGAATTTTAATAAAAAAAGACTTTAGACGTAAGTGGCTTACGTCTAAAGTCTTGTTACCTAAAAGAATGGCACACGGCCCGCAGCGGGCTATTGCGTCATGCTAATACGGATCCGGCTCCAGACGCTATTGCTGTCGGTTGTTGAAGGCGGATTGAAAACTACTCCCTTTGACAAACTCCATCATATCGCACGCAAATGCTTTTGTCAAGCATGTTTGCTGCAAAGCATGCATTTTACTTAACAGCCGGCTGTGGCGGGCACGCAAGCGAGCACAAGCGCGCCGTCGGCTTCTTCTAACACGCAGTGATCGCCGCGTGTTATTTTGCCTTGCAGCATGGCATCCACCAAGCTTTCTTCCACCTTGCGCGTGATGGCGCGGCGCAACGGGCGCGCGCCAAACGCAGGATTGTAAGATGCCTGCACCAAATAGCGTGTGCAAGCGGGCGTATGCGTAAGATACACCTCTTGCGCAGCGGCGCGCTTTTCGGCTTCCAGCAGCATCAGCTCGCCAATTTGCAAAAGTGCTTCCTGCGAAAGGCGCTCAAATACCAAAATTTCGTCAAGGCGATTGACAAGCTCGGGGCGAAATGCGGCCTTTGCCTCGTCCACCGCGGCGCGCTTTGCAGCCGAAAGCGAGCTTTCGGCCGAGGAAAAGCCCATTTCCTGCCCTTTGCCAAGATGCTTTGCGCCAAGATTGGAGGTTAAAATAATCAGTGTGTTGCAAAAATTGATTTTGCGCCCCTCGCTATCCGTTAAAAGCCCATCTTCAAAAATTTGCAATAAAATATTGCATACATCCGGATGTGCCTTTTCGATTTCGTCAAATAGCACCACGGAATACGGGCGGCGACGCACGGCTTCGGTGAGCTGGCCGCCGCTTTCGTGCCCAATGTATCCCGGCGGCGCGCCAACAAGGCGCGAAACGCTGTGCGCCTCCATATATTCCGACATATCAAAGCGCAAAAGCGCCTTTTGCGTACCAAAGCAGGTTTCGGCCAATGCGCGTGCAAGCTCGGTTTTGCCAACACCCGTTGGGCCTAAAAATAAAAAGGAACCCATTGGGCGATTGGCCGCACAAAAGCCCATGCGTGCGCGCCGCACAGCCCCCGCCACCGTTTGCACCGCTTGCGTTTGGCCGATAACACGGGCGCTAAGCTCGTCTTCCAGCGCCGCGATTCTTGCCTTGTGGGATTGCGTGATGCGCTGCACCGGCACGCCGCATATGCCCGATACCAGCACCGCAATTTGCTCTGTGCCGATGGTGGGCGGCGTTTTGCATAGTGGCCCCGCCTTTAAGCGCGCGCACGCGCAGGCTTCGTCGATTAAATCCAGCGCTTTATCGGGCAAAAACCGTTCTGTAAGATAGCGCGCCGATAGGCTTACTGCCGCTTGAATGGCCGCATCGGTGATGTGCACCTCGTGATAAGCCTCGTACCGTTCCCGCAGGCCGCGCAAAATGCGCTCAGCCGCTTCGCAGCTGGGCTCCTCCACTACCACCTTGCCAAAGCGTCTATCCAGCGCCGCGTCTTTTTCGATGCATTTGCGATATTCTGATAGCGTTGTGGCGCCCAGCAGCTGGATTTCGCCGCGCGCCAGCGCCGGCTTTAAGATGCCGGAGGCATCTATAGCGCCCTCGGCCGCGCCCGCGCCGACAATGAGATGGATTTCGTCGATGAAAAGCACGGCGTTTTTGTCGCGCATGATTTCTTCCAAAAGCGCCTTAAAGCGTTCTTCAAAATCGCCTCTATACTTTGTGCCTGCCACAAGCCCCGCCAAATCCAGCGATAAAACGCGTTTATTTAACAATAACTTTGGCACAGTGCCGTGCGCAATGCGCAAAGCAAGCCCCTCTGCAACGGCCGTTTTGCCAACGCCCGGCTCTCCGATAAGGCAAGGATTGTTTTTTTGACGGCGGGACAGAATTTGAATCACACGCTCCAGCTCCGCGTCGCGCTCTAATACCGGATCAATTTTGCCCTGCACGGCAAGGCGCGTTAAATCGCGGGCAAATTTATCACAGCTGCGCTGTGCACCGCGCGGCTGCGGCGAGGCCGATTTTGCCTGCGATATCGGGTAGATAGTTTGCCCCGCCATGCGCGAGCATTCGCGCGCGGCCCCGCCCACTTCGATGCCAAGCCGTGTTAAAATGCGCGTACCGCCCGCGTTTTCATCTTCTAAAATTGCGGTAAGCAAATGCTCTGGCTCTATGCGCGTGGCACCCGCTGCCTTTGCTGCAATGGCGGAAAAATCCATGCATTTCAACAGCCGCGAGGAAAAATCGTCGGGCGTTAGCCTTGTTTTTTTGCCTGTGCCAAGCGTTTTTTGCAGCATACGCTCCACATCGCAGCCAAACACCTTTTTTTCTACCAAAAACGCCGCGGCTGCCCCGCCGTCAAGGCGCAGCACGGACACAATATAGTGCTCGGTGCCCACAAAGGTGTGCCCCATTTCCTGCGCTATTTTACGTGCGCCATCCAAAATTTGATTTGCATGACGTGAAAACCCTTTATAATAATACATTTATCTGCCTGCCTTTCGCCGCAATGCTGAAGCGTTGCGCAATGCTATGGGCAGTATGGGCAGGTGCAGCCAAACGCATACCATAAAAAGCAAAACCGATATAAGTTTTGTTTGCAATAAAAAAAGGCTCTATCAAATAAGATAGAGCCTTTGGAAAATTTTGCGCTATGCACTGTATATCCGTCGTTTATTGCAAGCCGACGGGGATTGCACATGTGTTTTTTTGCTTTGCACTATTCGTGGCGGATGGCTTCGAGCGCCGAGATTTTCACCGCGCGGTTTGCGGGCATAATGCCAGATAAAATGCCAATTAATGTAGAGAACACAATGCCCACCATTGCCAGCCACGGCGGTATAACGGAAATTTTGCTGCCGAACATCGGCAGGAAATTGCCAATACCCATTTGCATCAGCATTGGGGCAAAATAATTGAGTGCAAAGGAAAGCGTGTAGCTAAGTACCACACCGAACACGCCGCCTAAAAAGCCAATCATGGCAGCTTCCAGCAAAAACATCGTGCGGATTTTGCCTAAGCCGCAGCCCAGCACCTTCATCACGCCGATTTCGCGCGTGCGCTCGTAGATGGCCATTGTCATGGTATTGGCGATGGACAGCGCCGCCACAAACAGCGACACCGCGCCAAGCCCGCCCAACACCATTTGCATGGTTTGCGCCTGCTTTTGCATTTGTTCGCGCTGGCCCGAAGCCGAATCGGTGCCATAGCCGAGCGCTTTGATTTTATCTTCTACGTCCTTGACGTTTTCAATGTCATCTACTTTCACGGTTACCGTGTCGTAGCCCTGCGGCATATCCTTTGAAATTTTGATATTGTTGGCTTTAATAAATTCGGCCTCTAGGCGCTTGAGCACATTTAAGTCCATCAAAATGCCTGCGGAAGTAACATAGCCTTTTTTATAATCCTCTTTCATCACGCCGATAACTTCCATTTCGTATGTGATGTCCTTGCCTTTTTCTTCATTTTGCTTTGGTGCAAGAAAGGTTAGCTTTTCTTTGGTAATGTCGAAAAAGGGCGGCAGCGTATTGCCCTGTGCATCTGTCATGCCAGGCCAGCGCTGGCTTTTATCGCCGCGCTTTTTGGTATCGCGAAATTCATAAGCGGCGTTTTGCCCCGCAAGCACAACCAGCTTGCCTTTGCCGCCCGCAACAGGCGCGGGCGAAAGCGGCAGCGAATGCCCGCTTAAAAGCTCGTACTCTAGCGCCTCTATGGCCTCGGGATAAACACCCACGATATTATACGCCTGCATTTGATAGCGCTTGTTTTTGCCTGCGGTAATCTGTGCGTTTAAATAACGCGGCCGATATTCGGGCGTGGCCACTTTTACGTGCTCATATTGGCTGATTTCTTTGATAATTGCATCATCGAGTGCCGGAACTTCCTTACCGCCGCCCCAGTTGTATACATTAATTTTGGTAAGGTCGCCCCAGTTTGCCAGCATCTCTTCAAAGCCGACATTCATCGCGATGCCCAGCGACATCATTACAACGATGGAGCAAGTGCCCACCACAACGCCGATAATCGTCAGCGTTGTGCGCCCCATGCGTCGACGCAGATTCTCAAAGCTTAGGCCAATGAGGTCTGTCAGCTTCATTTATATGACCATTCCTTTCTTGCAATTTTGTGCACGTTTGCCCACGTGGGCAAAAGCGCGGCAATGTGCCGACGCATTTGTCACAAAATCGGAATTGAAAGCGTTGTTTTTCAATCATCATCCTCCGCAAGCTCAGCCGCCAGCTTTTTGGCCTTTTTCTTTTTCAAAACGACCACAATTGTGATGATGACGGCAATAACACCCGCGGCAATCAGCACCCAGCCCCACCACGGGAAGCCGCCTTTTTCAAGGGGCATCTCGCCATCTACGCCCATGTCGCCGGGCATCATGCCGCCAGGGCCCATCATGCCCCCGCCCATGTTATTTTGATTTTCGGTAATGGTAACGGAATATTCTTTTACTTGCGTTTTAGAATTGCCGTTGATATCCTCGTACGTAAGGGTAATGGTGCCCGAAACGGTGCCCACTGTGTCGCTGGATACCACAAAATCGGCAGTGCCCTCGGCACCAGGCTGTAAATTGCCCAAAAACTGCTGTTGGCCCGGGTTTTTCAAATTGCCTGCAATTTCAGCAGATAAATTATACAAAATGCCCTTGCCTTTATTCACAAAGCCCAATGTAATGGTGTTTTCTTCGCCTAAATACAGCTCCGGCGGCACCTCCATATTGGAAAACGAAAAGCGATCCGGCTGCACAATGGGCACCGCGATAATTTGGCTTGCGCTTACGGGCTCGGCACTGTCTTTGGTGTAAAACGAATAGCGCACCGTGACGTTGGCCACCGTGGTTTCTGCGTTTGCTTGCGCCATAAGCGCAAACTGATTGGTAAAGCTGCCGCCTGCGGCAACCGTATCGGTAAGCACGCTGTTGCTGCCGCCTGCAAGCGTTAGCTCTTTCGGCAGCTCAATGGTGGTGGTGACGGCGCTGACGGCCTCTTTTTTGCTGGTGTTATAGGATGTGACATTCAGCGTAAACTTTTGCCCCGCATTAATGCTGGGCTGATCGCCATAGGACGAGCTTTTCACCATGATGGTGGGCTTGATGGTAGACGCTGTTGTGCCGTCTTTTGCCGCGCATTGGGCAATGGTTTGCGACAATGTAACAATTGGTGCGTTGGGGAAGCTGTTTTGATTGGCGGTTGTAGTGGATAAATCAAACGAGAACACATTTTTTACGCCTTTATAGCTTGTGTCGTTAAATGAAACTGTGTACGAAAGCTTGCCATCCACGGCGGCACGGCGCGTATAGCGCACATCGCCCCCGCTTACGGGCGTGAAATTGTCTGCAACAACACGCGCATGAATATATTGTGCCATGTCGGCATTTTGCGGCACATCGGCATCGATAATGCGCTCGTCCACAATGGTAAAGGCCGCCATGCACTTCATGTCGGGATATAAATTCAAAATTTCGGCGCCCGTTGTGCCATCTACAATGTTATACGCGGATATGTAAATGCTGCCGCCGCTTGTTGCGGGCGGGGGTGCCGGCGTGGGCGAAGGTGTAGGCGCAGGCGGCGTGCTGGCCAAAGCCGCAAAGGGCAAACATGCTGCCAATACAAGCGCCAGCGCGCAGGAAACTGCTTTATGCAGCGAGGGGCGAAGAGTAAATTTTTTCATGATATTCTCCTTAAACAAATTTTCACACATGCATTGTTTGCTCTTGCGGGGGCACATTGGGCATTTCCGACATTGCCGATGCGGTAATTGGCGGGGGTGCCTTTTTGTCGGCAGCTGCCTGCTCGGCAAGTGCATATTCTTTATCCATCACGCTTTCTTGCGCGGCAAATACACGATTGGGGTTTTCAATTTTTTCATTGCGCAGCACCATGCCGTCTTTAATGGTGATAATTCTGTCGGCACAGCCCGCCAAATCCCGTTCGTGCGTTACCATCACAAATGTGATGTTTTTTTCACGCGCCAGCGTCAAAATGGCATTCATCACCTGCGCTGTTGTTTGCGAATCAAGATTGCCCGTTGGCTCATCGGCAAACACCACCTCCGGCTCGCCCACAAAGGCGCGCGCGATACCTACACGCTGCTGCTGCCCACCAGACATCTCTGTGGGTTTATGCCGCGCACGCTTTTTAAGGCCCATTGCAGCAAGCTGCTCTCTGGCGGCGGCTTCACGCTTGCGCTTGCTTTGCCCTTTGAACATAAGCGGCAGCGCCACATTTTCTGTGGCGGACATGGTGGGCAGCAAATTATAGGATTGGAACACAAAGCCCAAATGATTTTGCCGAAACACCGCCAGCTGCTTTTCTGACATTGCAGACACGTTTTCGCCGCAAATGTGCACATCGCCTTTCGTGGGTTTTTCAAGCCCTGCAAGCTGATTGAGCAGCGTGGATTTGCCCGAGCCGGACGCGCCGACTATACAGCAAATTTCGCCTTTATGTATCTCAAGATTGATATCATTCAGCGCCACCACCTTTTCGGTGCCAACGCGATATACCTTTTTTAAGTGCGTTACTTCGATAATCGCCGACAAAGCGCTCACCTCTTTCCTATCAAATTATACCATATAATTGCCAGCGCCGCAAACAAGGGCGCAAACGGCAGAAAGCCGCAAAAAGAATTTGCTATTTTTGCGCGAAGCTGATAAACTGTTGCTATTCAAACGCGCACATGGATGGCGCGCGGGCTTTCGCCTTGTGAATATATAGGGGCGATATCTGCGCGCATGCCGAATACAAACGGCAAAACACGCGCGCCCACTCTTTTGAAAAGGACTGAATGTCATATGCAATTACGAATCATTCTTATTTGGATTTTAGCCATCGTTTCGCTGTATGAC
>JAGPHI010000281.1 GCA_018055565.1 Oscillospiraceae bacterium
GGCATGGCTGCGCATGTTTGCATAAAGTATAAAATATTAATTATAAAACACGGAGTATAAAAAACCGAGTGTAAGCTAGCGGCAAACTCATAGGCAAAGCATAGGGCGAAGCATAGGGCGAAGCATTGGGCGAAGATAGGGCAAAGCAGGGCGAAGCATTCGGCGAAGCAAAGGCAAAAATGAGGCTAGCATTCAGCACAGGGCATAAAAAAGCGGCAGAGCAAAATGATTTACATTTTGCTCTGCCGCTTTGATTGTTTTTCGGCTGCGAAACTGGGGTTTAATTGCAAAGGGCTATCAATGCCAGTGCATTGTACTTGGCATCTTTTATGCCTTGTAGCCCACGGCGTTTGCCAGCTCTTCGTCAATCACAACTACCACGTTTTCATGCATTTTCAGCATGGTAGACGGGTTTTGCGTTGTAATTTTATCATCCATAACAAGGCCCTTAATCGCGGGCACCTTGCCAAGCCCTGTGGCGGCCAGCACCACACAGCCGGCGGCTAAGATATCGCCCATGCCCATCGTGATGGCCATTGTGGGCACATCCTCTTTTTTCTCAAAAAAGCGCGCATTTGCCTCGATTGTGCTTTCGGTAAGCTGCTCGGTATGTGCCACGGCCACCAAATAGCTGTCGTTTGCTTCGTTAAAGGCAATATGGCCGTTATTGCCAATGCCCAAAAGCTGCAAATCGGCAGCGCCGCCCTCGCGCACCATGCGCTCAAGCTCGTTTGCATTTTCTTGTGCATCGCCCATGCCGCTTGCCACAAAGGTATTGGCTTTGTTGATATTGATATGATTAAACAAATTGGTGTCCATAAAATAGCGATAGCTTTGGTCGTGTGTGCCGGGGATGCCGCAATATTCATCCAAATTCACGGTACGCACATTTGCAAAATCCACTTCGCCCGCCTTGTTCATCGCAATCAGCCGTTGATAAATGGGCACAGGCGTGCCGCCCGTGGCAAGGCCCAGCTTTGCGTTTGGCTTTTTGTTCACAAGGTCTTTAATCATTTCGGCAATGTGTGCACAGGTATCCTCATAGCTTTTGGTTACAACTACTTTCATGTCAAAATCTCCTTTAATATAGATTCGTTTCATACAGCCCTGCATGCAAGATATCGGCTTTTAGCGCATGCCATTTACCACCCATTTGCGATAAAGGCTATTTTTCCTCGATGGTATAGGTGAAGGTGTATTCCGCCTGCAATGCCTTCACTTTTTCCTCGTTATCCTCAATAAAGCTTGGGGTATATACGCTTTTGCCCGCTTTTTTATACTCGTCCATAATTTCTTGCAGCTTTTCCCAGCATTCCTCATGGCGCGGCTCGTCTTTTTCATTTAGCTGAATAGCAAATTCGCGGTGTTTCGGGATTCTTGCTTTCATAAACATTCATTCCTTTATCTAAAACATTACAGATTTTCTTGTCGTTCTCTATTGTAACGGCTTTTGGGCAAAAGGTCAAGATATCCGGCAAAACGCGTGATAGCATGCACATAAAGATGAAAGGAAGTAAACGGTAAAATTGTTTTCATCTGCACCCGCCTTTAGCGGGCACAGTTACAGTTACGGCCGTGGGCATGCGATGCCCACAGCCTTAACCGTATCGTTCACTATTCGCTTAATTTATCAGCGTTTTTGCCAAATGGCTATACTGCCAGCGGCTATCGGCTTGGCCATCGGTATTGTAAGTGGCGCTCATATAAGCCAAAAGCGCTTTATCGCCGCGCTTTGCATCGTTTATGCGCCGCGCCGCAGGCACGCCGTCGTATCCGGCCTGCCAAAACACGTCGATGCCGTAATCGGGGATATTGCCCGCGAGATACTGTGCGGCGTTATAGCTTGTAATGATGCCGCCCACGTTTACCAGCAGCAAAAGCGCAAACCCCGCCGAAAATACGCCTAGCGACACGCGCGCCACCGAAAAGTGCACGCGACGAAAATTGGCGCAGCGCAAAAGCACCATCACAAACACAAGGGCCAAAAACGCCAAAAACACCGTGGTTAAAAAGCGCTTTGCCGTAAGGCCGTACACGCTGATATATAAAAGCATTTTGGCGCTGGCTGTGGCAATGAGCAAAAGCGTAAGCACGCTGATTAGCGCTGTAAACGCGCGCAAAACCTTGTTATCCGCCCATGCAACACGCGCAAACACCGCCGCAGCCGAAAGAAACAGCACGTTCATCGCGGCCACGCGGCAAAGCGCAAAAAAGCCGCTGCGCGCATATTCGGCATAGGGCACGCCGCCAAAGGTTTGCCCCGCAGACGCCGAAAACAGATGCCCCGCCTGCAAAACAATAAACAAACTATACACCGCCGAAAGCGTGCCCAGCACCACTGCAAGGCTGATATTGGGCACCACGCGCAGGGCATCGGCCTTGCGCTTTACATCCGCTTGCGGCATATGCGCCGCAAACGCGCTTTGGTATACAAGGCCAAACAAATACGCGCCGACCAAAAGCGCCAGCGCCAGCAGCATGCATTCGGCAGGGCTGATGCAATCTACCAGCCAGTTGATGAAATTGCCCGCCACGGCATCAAACACTGCATCCGCCGCTGAAAGCGCAGGTATCACCATACACAATAGGATAACGCTTGCCAAAGCGCCCAGCAAAACCGCCAAAACCGCTTGCCGTTTTACGGTACGCACGCGCTTTTTTAGCG
>JAGPHI010000282.1 GCA_018055565.1 Oscillospiraceae bacterium
GTGCTTTAAGCAAAGTGATAGGAATCAATTTTAACAGGAAAGGAATGGATGAAAAAATGACTACGGAAAAACCCACCACTCTTTTGGCGGCAAAGGCGCCGCATCACCTTGCCATTGAAAACCGACATCTTTTAAGCGCCACGGGCATTGTATCCATTATCTCTTACGACGAATTTGCGGCCACAATGGAAACAAACTTTGGCACGCTGGTGGTAGGCGGAAAGGATATTCATGTCAGTGAACTATCTGTGGAAACAGGCGAAGTGAAAGTGCAGGGCGAAATCGAATATGTGCAATACGCAGCCAAAAAGGAAAAAGCCGAACCGTTTTTTAAAAGGCTGGTGAAGTAATGGTTGCCCATATCCCGCTGCCGCTTGCCGCGGCGGACGCTTTGTATGCGGGCGGGCTGGGCCTTGTGCTGGCCGCTGTGTACTCTTTTTTGCGGATGGTGCTGCCTTCGGCAAAGCCGATTGTGCTGTTTTGCGACATTTTGGTGTTTGTGTTAGGCGCGATTTTATATTATAGCGCGGCAATGGCACGCTTTTATTCCGGCATACCGCGCTGGTACACAATGGCGGCACTTTTAGCGGGGTATTTGGCGTGGCGATTATGTTTGCACCCATCGTTACATGCGCTTGCAAAAGTGCTGGAAACTGCATTTTGTGCGCCGTTTAAATTGCTGTGGCATGCCGCGCTGCGCCCGCTTTTTCTCTATGTAAAAGGCAAAAGCGAAGCGCATCGTGCAAAAAGCAAAGCCAAACGAAAAAAAGCCAAGATAAAACACGCAAAACAGTTGCAAAACCCGTCACAAGTGTTGTATAATTCAAAATGAGATGTAATATCCGCTTTGTGCGCATAAAGCCCATATCGCATTTGAATTTCCTTTGAAAGGAACGCCGGCCACTATGCAAAACACGAAACCACAACAGAAAACAAAGCTGACTACAGTTCTGCTACGGCTGGGCGTTTGTGTAATCGGCTTATATTTGGTGGTGTCGCTGATTACTACGCAGGTGGAAATCGTGGCAGGGCGCAATCAATTTAACGCGGTGCTTGCGGAAATTGAAACGCAAAAGGCGCAAAACACGGAAATTCAGCGCGTGCTGGAATCCAGCACCGAGGAAGAGCTGGTGGAGCGCATTGCCCGCGACAAGCTGGGCTATGCAAGGCCGGACGAGCGCATTTTTATGGATATGTCCGGCAAATAAATACAGGTCTTTAGCGCCGTGTGGCGTTTTATATTCATAACAAAAAGGAGTAAACGCAGTTAATGGCATTAGAAGTAGGGAGTATTGTTGAGGGCAAGGTAACAGGCGTTAAAAAATTCGGCGCGTTTGTGGAAATGGCTGATGGCTCCACCGGTATGGTGCATATCAGCGAAGTGTCGAACGAGTATATTCAAGAGCTTTCCGAGGTGCTAAGTGAGGGGCAAGAGGTAAAAGTGAAGGTGCTTTCCATTTCGCCGGACGGCAAGGTGGCGCTTTCTATTAAGCGCACATTAGAGCGCCCGAAGCCGCGCAGCGATCAAGGCCGCACATGGCAGCCGCGCACACCAGCCCCCGTGGCGGGCGAGCCAACCTTTGAGGATATGATGGCGCAGTTTAAAACCCGCAGCGAGGAAAAAATATCCGATTTAAAGCGCGTCACCGAGGCGCGCCGTGGCGGCGGATATTCCCGCAGAGGCCGATAATATACGCAAAAACCCCATAAAGCGAGCTGCGATTGCGCTTTCGCTTTATGGGGTTTTCTTTTGCTTTTTGCTATACGCATTGCACAATAAATTGCTATAAAAATAAAAATAAACTGTAAATTCCTTATATTTTTTATTGTTATTTTGCATGTTGTGTGCTATACTAAAGCTAGAAGCAAGGACGCTTTCGGCAGCGGGTTAAGCCGCGCGGCGCCGCGCTTTTGCGTCTTGCTCATAGAGTAAGGAGGCTTTGCTATGAAGATCACATGCACAGGACGAAAAGTCAATTTGAAAGAAAATTTCCTTGAAAAGGCAGAGAAAAAGCTTTCAAAATTGAACAAGTTTTTCTCGCAGGAAGCGGAGGCGCAAATTACCGTTACGGTTGAGAAGGATTGGCAAACCGTGGAGGTGACAATCAAGGACAAGGGCTTTGTTACGCGCTGCGAAAAATCGGCCGACCGCATGGAAGATGCACTGGATGTAGCAGTGGATTTGCTTTCGCGCCGTATCGTGAAAAACCGCAAGCGCCTTGAAAATAAAATTCATCAGCCCATCGCGGACGAGGCATGGCAAGAGGAGCCCGCAGAGGACGAGCCATATAACGTTATCCGCGAAAAGCATTTTTATGTGAAGCCCTCTACGGTGGATGAAGCCATTTTGGAAATGAATATGCTCGGGCACGAGTTTTTCCTCTTTCGCGATGCCGCATCGGATGAAATCAATGTGGTGTATCGCCGCAAAAACGGCAGCTACGGCCTTTTGGTGCCGGAACGATAAAATAGTAAAAAATATCCCCTGCGCAATATGCGCGGGGGATATCTTTTTGGCACGGCTGGCGGCGTATGTATAGTATGACATGGTTTGCTTTGCCTGTGCTCGCTGTGGACTGATAGTGGGGTTTGTGTACGCTGTTGTCATCAAGCGCTGCATAAACAGGGTAGCAAATTCGATGAAAGGACGCGCTAC
>JAGPHI010000283.1 GCA_018055565.1 Oscillospiraceae bacterium
AAAGCAAAATCAGCGCATGGAATGCCATTTTGGCAGACGACGCGCGCGTTTTGGCCATTGTGCGCGAAGAGCTTTTGGCTTTGCGCGCCAAATACGGCGATGACCGCCGCACCGAGATTGCGCATGTGTCGGGCGAAGTGGATATCGAGGATTTAATCCCTGTAGAGGAATGCGTATTCACCTTGACACACGCGGGTTATATCAAGCGCCAGCCATCCGACACCTATCACACACAAAAGCGCGGCGGGCGCGGCATTGTGGGGCTTTCGCGCAAGGACGAAGACTTTGTGGAAGAGCTGTTTGTTGCATCCACGCACGATTATATCTTATTTGTTACCGACATGGGCCGCATTTACCGTATGAAGGGTTACCAAATTTATGAGGGCAGCCGCACATCGCGCGGGGTAAACATTGTAAACCTTTTGCCCTTGCAAACTGATGAAAAGGTAACCTCGATGCTGCGCGTGGCAGACGGCAACGACGCAGGATATCTTGTGATGGTTACAAAGGCGGGCATTATCAAGCGCACGCTTTTATCTTCCTACAGCAATATCCGTAAATCGGGTTTAATTGCCATTAACATCAACGAGGGCGATGCCCTTGCATGGACGCGCATCACAACCGGCGAGGATGAGCTGATTGTGGCCACGCGCGATGGCATGGCCATACGCTTTAACGAAAACGACGCACGCGTTTTGGGCCGCACGGCAACGGGCGTGCGCAGCATCCGCTTAAAGGCGGGGGACAGCGTAGTTGGCGTAGGCGTTGTGCGCGAGGGCGCAACAGTGCTTACAGTTACCGAAGAGGGCAAGGGCCGCCGCACCAATATTGCCGATTATCGCACGCAGTATCGCGGCGGTAAGGGCATTCGCAACTATGGCGATAAAGGCAAGGTAGCCAATATTAAGGTAATTGACGAAACAGACGATATTATTTTAATCAGCCTTGAGGGCATTATTATTCGCATGCAAGTAAGCGACATCAACGTGCAAAGCCGTTATGGCTCTGGCGTGCGTGTAATGCGTTTGGGCGAGGGCGATCGCGTGGTTACCGTGGCGCGCACCGAGCACAGCGACGAGGAAGAGCTGGCAAAGCCCGAAATCGAGAGCGAGGAAGAGCTTTCGGCCGAGGAAATTGCACGCCTTGAGGCCGAAGACGCTGCCGCCGACGCAGACAGCGTAGACGAACTATCCGCAGAATAACAGCATTTACACCTTGTTGCTTTCTTGCAAGCTGCGTTTTTTAAAAAAGCGCGCTTGCAAGCGGCACGGTGTACAATACAATTACGCGGCAGGCGCGCCTGTCAATTTATAATGAAAGAAGATTTTATTTTGAAAAACACAAAAACCGTTTCCGCAATTTTATTTGGTGTCCTGTTTGTTTTACAGGCATTTTTGATGACACCCTTGCTTTTGGGCTATTCCATTGCGAATGTGCCGTTATTTTTGCTGGTAGAATTTGTAGCCATTTTTGTTTTTGGCGCCATTTGCATCAAGCTGTTTTGCAATGCTGATGCCGTAAGCTGCACATTTAAAAAAGTGCTTAGCACAGGCACCGTGCTGTATTTTTTACTCACGGCCATTTGCTATTCGCTGGAGCTGAATGTGATTATCCAAACGCTTGGCACAATGGTGCCTGCATGGGGGCAAACCGTGGTGCCCGCAGCGATTGCACTTTGCGTAAAAATTGTGCTGATTTTGGCGGCAGTGGCAATGGTATTAAGAGAGCCGCAGGTTTCTGAGGTAATGCTGGAGTTTGACGAGGCAAAAGACGTCAAAACCCTGATGGATGAAGCCGCCGTTAGCGAAGTAATTGAAGCCATTGAGGCAAAAGAAGAGGAATAAAAATACGATTTCCGGAAAGGAACGGATAAAAATGGAGTTATGGGGCGCAGAACGCGATAAAAAAGAACGCGAGCAACAGGACTTACTGGCAAAACACAAAATGGAGTATATCGGCCACGGGCCAAAGGCCACCGGCTTTTTGGCAAAAACCTTTAAGATGAAGCCCGGCCTTTATGCGCGCTGCACACAGTGCGGCAGCTTTGTGGAGCTTGCGTCAAAACACGAGGACAGATGCATTTGCGGCAGCCTGTTTAAGGACGAAAGCGGGCAAAAATTTGGCTCGGCATTCGGCGACAATGAGATCGAAATTTACAAGGCCGTGCAGAAATAGCAGAAGATAGGATTATCATGGAGCATACAATAGCCGCGCTCGCCACCCCGCCGGGGGTGGGGGGCATTGCGGTTGTGCGCATTTCCGGCGAAAACGCTATCGAGGTAGCAAGCAAGGTGTTTACCCCTTTTCATAAGGAGAAAACACTGGAGAAAGCAAAGGGTTACACCGCGCTTTTTGGCAGTTTTATTGAAAACGGCCTAAAGCGGGACGAGGTGATAGCCCTTGTTTTTCGTGCGCCGCACAGCTATACGGGCGAGGACGTGGTAGAGCTTTCGTGCCACGGCGGCAGCGAGGTGGCGGCGGCGCTTTTGCGCGCGGTGTACACCTATGGTGCTGCGCCCGCCGCAAAAGGCGAATTTACAAAACGCGCCTTTTTATCGGGGCGCATTTCGCTTACCGAGGCGGAATCGGTGATGGATTTAATCAATGCCAATTCGCAAAGCGCCGCAAAAGCGGCGGC
>JAGPHI010000284.1 GCA_018055565.1 Oscillospiraceae bacterium
CTTGTTAGCGATGCGCGCTGGGCGCTGTTTGTGCAAAGCAGCGAAGCAAAAGCCGCCGAAACGGCGCGTTTTAACAGCACGATTATCAAGCCCAAACAGGCCGAAGCCCTGCTTTTAGAAAAGGGCGAGCAATTGCTGGTAAGCGGGTGCACGGCGGCCGATTTGCTGCGCCGCCCGTCCATTGGCTATGCGGATATCGTTTCGATGATTGGCGCGGGGGCAAACATTACGCCTTTTGCGGCGGCTGCGCTTGAAACAGATATCAAATATGAGGGCTATATTAAGCGCCAAAAAAGCCAAATTAAAACCGTGAAAAAGCAGGAAAACGCTCAAATTCCCGCCGATTTTGATTATGCGCCGCTAAAGGGCCTGCGCCTAGAGGCAAGAGAAAAGCTGGCCAAAATCCGCCCCGTGTCTTTGGGGCAGGCAGCGCGCATTCCGGGGGTTTCGCCCGCGGATATCGCGTGCTTGGCCGTGGCGCTGCACAGCTTTTTACAAGCCGAAACGCCGAAAAACTAGCGCAAAATGCTGTTTTGCGCTTGCCGATAAGCGGATGCCAAAGCAAGTTTTAAAATAGCGCTATTTTGAATTTTTTTGCATCCGCTTGTATCTCTTTTGTGTTCTCTTGCATCCCTTTGCATCGCCCTCGCATCGAAAGGAGTTTAAAGCATGATTGATAAACAACGCTTTTTACAAAAAGCCGCCGCTTATGGCATTGATGCCACGCATTGTGTGGATGCGCTTTGCCGCTATGCCACGCTACTGGTGGAATATAATGAAAAGGTAAACCTTACAGCCATCACCGATGCCGAGGGCATTGAAAACAAGCATTTTATCGACAGCCTTTTGTTTGCTGCGCAAAAAGAAGTGGCCGGCAAAGTGGTGGATGTGGGCACTGGCGCGGGCTTTCCTGGCATTGTGGCAAAGCTGTATAAGCCCGAAATTGCCCTTACGCTGATGGAGCCAACGGGCAAACGTGTCGAGTTTTTGCGCTATGCCTGTGAAACACTGGGCATTCAAGCGGAACTGGTAAAGGAACGTGCCGAAGAAGCCGCGCGTAAAAAATGGCGCGAAACGTTTGATATTGCTACGGCGCGCGCCGTTGCATCTTTGCCCATGCTGTGCGAATATTGCCTGCCGCTGGTAAAAACGGGTGGCCTTTTTATTGCCATGAAGGGCGACGCCGCCGAGGAGCAAAGCGC
This sequence comes from Oscillospiraceae bacterium, assembly GCA_018055565.1. GTDB lineage: Bacteria > Bacillota > Clostridia > Oscillospirales > Ruminococcaceae > JAGPHI01. Next base: position 1,203 of record JAGPHI010000284.1, read on the forward strand.
GGCCGCAGGCGCTATTGAAAAGCTGGGCGGCGCGTATTTGCGCCAAGAAGCGTTTACTTTGCCGGATGGTGCCGCACGCTGCCTGATTTTTACACAAAAAATATCGCACACACCGCCTGTTTATCCCAGAAATGGCGGTAAAATCGCAAAGGCTCCCTTAAAATGACACGGCATTGTCGTTTTGTGTAAATGGAAATAACTGGTAATCATAGCATATTTGTGATAAACTTGTCCCAGTGGCAAGAATCATCACGGATATGCTATTTTTATTTGTTTGTTGGGCACAGGAAATCCCTCGAGAAAGGAATGGCAGCAAAATGAAAGAAAAGATTAAAAAGCAAACAGATGTTGTGCTTTTACCGCTGGATACAATATCGCCCTCGCCGTTTCAGGCAAGAACCGTATTTAAAGAAGACGAAATTAAAAAGCTGGCTGTCAGCATTTTGCAAAACGGGCTTTTGCAGCCCATCAGCGTGCGCGGCACAGTAGACGGGCGATATCAGCTTATCGCGGGGGAGCGCCGCTTGCGTGCATGCAAAATGGCGGGCATGAGCTGCATTCCCGCTATTGTGTGGACAGTGGACGACGAGCGCAGCGCAGCGCTGGGCTTGCTGGAAAATATTCAGCGCGAGCAACTAAATCCGTTTGAACAAGCCCGCGCACTGCGCGAAATTATCAAGCTTTGGGATTGCACGCAAGAAGTGGGCGCGCACCGCTTGGGGCTGTCGCAATCTGCCTTAGCCAATAAGCTGCGCATTTTGGCCCTTAGCGCAGAGCAAGAGCGCATTTGCACCGAAGCAAATTTAACCGAAAGGCACGCGCGCGCAGTGCTGCGCCTAGAGGATGAAGAGCAGCGCACAAAGGTGCTGGAAAGTGCGGCAAAAAACGGCTACACCGTGATGCAAACCGAAGAGATGGTGTATCGCATTTTACAAAACAAAACAAAGCCGCAGCGCAAGGTAATGGTGCGGGATGTGCGCATATTTATTAATACCATTAATAATGCCATTAAAACCATGATATCAGGCGGCGTGCCGGCCACCAGCACAAAGCGCGAGGAAGAAGAATATATCGAATACACGGTGCGCATCCCAAAAATCAGCTCAAAGCTATAATAGCCCAAAAAGGCTGCAATGTTCCACGTGGAACATTGCAGCCTTTTTCATTGCACCCTTTTCTTTGCATTCAATATGAAACGAAATGCTACACCATTGCTCTTAGCAAGTACGATTATTTGTTCCACGTGGAACATGGAGGCTCTTATTCTTTCGTGTAATCTGCCATCTAAAAAGCACAAAATTTGTTCCACGTGGAACATTTGCGCTTTTACAATGCAATTTTTGCGCGATTTATTGGTTTTGCTGTTTGCAATCATACAAATTTGATGCTATAATGATTTTCACAGCATGTAAACAGGAAGATGCCTGTT
>JAGPHI010000285.1 GCA_018055565.1 Oscillospiraceae bacterium
TTATGGTGCCAGGGCAAATGACACTGATTCCCAAATTTTTATTGGTAAAAAACTTGGGCTGGCTGGATACCTTTGCGGCGCTAATTGTACCAGGGCTATTCAGCGTATACTCAACGTTTTTTTTGCGGCAGTATTTTAAAACATTGCCAAATGAACTGGAAGATTCGGCAAAAATTGACGGATGCTCGTACTTGCGCACATTTTGGAGCATTATGCTGCCGCTGTGCAAAAACGCCATTATTGCACTGAGTATTTTTAGTGTGCTTGGCGCGTGGAATGACCTTGTGTGGCCGCTGATTGTCACAACCGGCGAGAGCAAGCGCGTGCTGTCAGTGGCGATGGCTACGCTGCAAGGACAGTATTCTACTAAAAACAATCTGCTGATGGCGGCAAGCGTGCTTTCTACAGCGCCCATGATGGTGCTGTTTGCCATCGGACAAAAACAAATCATTTCCGGAATCGCGGTAAGCGGCATTAAGGGATGACAGAAAGGAAAAAGGCAATGAAAATTTTTGACGGACATGTGCACGTAACCGATATTCCCGTGGATAACGCACAGTTTTTGCAGCGGCTGCAAGCGGTGGGCCTGAGCGGCGCACTGCTGATCTCTAAAAAGCCGGCTTCGCTATATCATTATCCCAGCACAGCTACCACAAAAGAGCGCTTAGACAGCCTTTTTGCAGTAACCGAAGAAGCGAAGGGGCTTTTTCCGTTTTATTTTATCGATCCGATGGAACACGACGCGCTAACACAGGTGGAATACGCCGTGCAGCGTGGCGTGGCGGGCTTTAAAGTGGTTTGCAATCGCTTTTATCCAGGCGATGACAAGGCAATGCGCGTGTTTGAACGCATTGCGCTGCACAATAAGCCGCTTTTGTTTCACACAGGCATTTTATATGATGGACGCAATTCTTCAACACGCTATAACCGCCCGGGAGAATTTGATGCGCTTTTTTCTATAGAAGGGCTGCGTTTTTGTCTGGCGCATGTTTCATGGCCCTGGTGCGAAGAGTGTATTGCGCTTTTTGGCAAATTTGAAAATTCAAAAGGGAAATATCCCAACAGTAAAACACAAATGTATATTGATATCGCACCGGGCACGCCGCCTGCACGGCGACGCGACGCATTAACACAGCTGTTTGGGTTTGATTATTCGCCGGAGGATTATGTCATTTTCGGCACGGATGGCTGCGCGGGCGATTATAGCGGAGAATACACGCAAAGTATTCTTACGCGCGATAAAGCGATTCTTGAAGAAATGGGCATTTTTGAACGCGTGGCGCCAAAGCTTTACCATGATAATTTGCTGCGGTTTATGGGCGTGGCAAATGATTCGAATACGCTATGAAACAGCCGGTTGATTGTATCCCGCCAATAAACGAACAATTGCTAAAGGCCGCGCTGGCGCACCCTTGTCGGCACATCACGGATGTAAAAGCACCATTTGCGTATGCAGATAAACAGGATTTTTGCTCCGAGGGCGATTATTGGTGGCCAAATCCTAAAACGCCAAACGGCCTGCCTTATCTGCGGCGCGACGGCGAAAGCAATCCTTTCGCTTTTGCAGCGCACCGCTTGCTTTTGCGTGCGATGCGCACAGATGTGGCGCTTTTGGCACAGGCGTATCAGATTTATGCCGTTCCAGCGTATGCCGAAAAGGCATGCCGCATATTGCGCGAATTTTTTGTGGATGAAAACACACGCATGCACCCGCATTTGCAATACGCACAGGGTGTGCGCGGTGTGTGCGAAGGGCGTGGTATTGGCATTATTGACACGCTGCATTTAGTGGATATTCCGTTTGCAGTTGAGGCTTTGCGTTCGTCGGCTTATATGGATGATGGGCTGTATTTGGCGCTACGCGCATGGTTTTCGGCATATATGATGTGGCTGCAAACCTCGCCAAACGGCATTGCGGAGCAAAACGAAGAAAATAACCACAGTGTGGCATATTTTGTGCAGCTGGCGGCTTTTGCACGTTTTACGCGCGATGAAACAGTGTTGGCCATTTGCCAAAATCAATTTTGCGAGCTGCTTTGCCGCCAAATGCGTGAGGACGGCGCTTTCCCGCGCGAGCTTGCCCGCACAAAGCCCTATGCATATTCCATCTTCACACTGGACTTATTTGCAACGCTTTGCCAGATTGCTTCAACCGAACAAAACAATCTTTGGCAGTACACGTCCGACACAAAAAGCTTGCGTGCAGGCTTTGCATTTTTACTGCCATATTTACAATGCAAAAGCACTTGGCCTTTTGCGCACGATATCGAATGTTTTGATGCATGGCCCGTGCAAATGCCTTCGCTGCTGTTTGCGCATGCGGCATATGGGGATGATGCATTTTTACATACGTATCAAAACCTGCCCCCTCTGCCGGAAAACAGCGAGGTGCGGCGAAATATAGCTGTGCGCAGTGCATATTTATTAATGCTTTGAGGAATGAATTTTACGATGAATAAAAACAATCCGTTTATAAAGAACCTTGTCGCGCAAATGAGCATAGAAGAAAAAATCGGCGCACTTTTAACACTGGGCTTTGCGGGCACTGTGCCGCAAAGGCATATTTTTGCGTTTGTAGAAAAATATCATTGCGGCGGCCTGCGTTTATCCTGCGACACGCGTGTGT
>JAGPHI010000286.1 GCA_018055565.1 Oscillospiraceae bacterium
CCGGCGTTTGTCAGCACATTATAAGACGAAAATCCGCTGCCAAAATCATCTAGCGCGCAGCTAAAGCCATAATCGCGCACCTGTGTAACAACGCGATTTACTTGGTCAACTTGGTTTAAAATAATGCTTTCCAGCAATTCAATTTCAATGCAGGTTAGCGGCGCGTGATAGCGCTCAAAAATGGCGCGATAATCGTTAAAAAACTTGTTATAGTTGAACGAGCATTCCGCCAAATTCACGCTGATTTGTATTTCTTTGCCAAATTGATGATACCAGCGATCCACACATTTGCAAACTTCTTCAAATAAATACAAATCCACAAATCGAATCAGGCCGGTTGCATCAAGGCTTGGCAAAAAATCCTTTACAGGTATCATGCCTTTTTCAGGGTCAATCCAGCGCACCAGCGCTTCAGCGCTTGCAACTTTGCCTGTTTTTAAATCCACCTTTGGCTGCAAATAAAGCTTGATATGGCCTTTTTCCAGCGCCTCGTGGATTTTATCTTCCGGATCCAAAAAATGCTCGTTGGGGTCTTGATACGTAACACCGTACACCTCAAGATGCGAGTTGCGATATTTTACATGCTGGCTTTCGGTGCGGCAAAGATCGGCGTTATACTGCGCTGTGTAATAATCCACAAACGGCGCTGTAAGTTTATACGCGCCCAGCCCCGAAAACACCTTTGATTGAAAGCGCTTGTCCGGCATATCGCGTATCGCAATAAATATACCAAAAATGCGCTGAATTAAGCTATCATCATCGGTGTATTTAATTAATATATTATAATAATTCACGCTTGTCATCGCCAAATACTCGTCGGGCTGTAATACGGATGCAATTGCGTTATACACAATCGTTAGCAGCTCGTCGCCTCTGCCGCGCCCGTAAACCCTGTTGACAGTACGAAAGCGTTTGATTTTTAAGGTTAAAAACGCATACCCATCCATTTGCTTTTCGCAAATGCCGTCATAAATTTGTTTTAGCCATTGTTCATCGTGTTGCATAATCATACGTTTAAACGCCGCATACAAAGCAGCTGCCTCCATTTGTACGTTGTTCTACGCCGATAGAGTATATTTTGCGAAAAATTCTATTGTTTACAGTATACCATCTTTCAAAAAAATAAACAATATTATCCAAAATACATGCTTTAGACAGTTTTACGCACGCAAAAATTGGCCTTGCGCCGCAGTGCCGACTGTGCTATGCTTATGAAGTACAAACGAATAAACTATTGCAAGTATTTTTCGGGGAAGATGGGTACAAAGCCCACACGGTTCCGCCACTGTGAAGCGCGTTTATCGCGATAAGTCAGGTTACCGGGCTTGCAAGAAACGTAATTCACGAGAATGAGTACGGTTGCGCTATGATGTAAAGCCCACCTTTCTTCGGAATGGTGGGCTTTTGCTATCGCAGCGCTTGCGTACAAAAAAGAAAAGGAAGATTGAACATGAAAACAAAAAACAGTAAAATCCTAATCGGCCTGCTGGCGCTGCTTGGCGCGGTTGTTATTTTGGGCGGGGCCTATTTCCTCCTGCGCGACAAAGGCCAGGCCGGCGCAAAGGAAATCACCGTGGTAACCGTGTATGCCGATAAAACAACGGAATCAGACACCATTCAAACACAGGCCGCATATCTGGGCGAAGCGCTTTTGGAGCATAAGCTGATTGAGGGCGACATGGGCGAATACGGCCTATTTATCACCAAAGTGAAGGGCGTGGCGGCAGACGGCACGAAAAACGAGTGGTGGTGCATCACAAAGGGCGGCGAGCAGGTGAACACCGGCGCAGACACAACGCCCATTGCCAATGGCGACACCTTTGAGCTAACGCTCTCCAAATATTAAGCATGCGCGCAAAAAAGCTGGCGCTGTGCGCCGTGCTGGCGGCCATGTTGATGGCAGGGCAGGTGGCCTTATCGTTCTTGCCGAATATCGAGCCGTGCACTTTATTGCTAATTTTATACACGCTTGCCTTTTCGCCCTCGGTGGCGCTGTGGAGCGCGCTGGTGTTTGTGCTTTTGCAGGGGCTATTGTATGGCTTTGGCATTTGGTGGGTAAGCTGGCTGTATATTTGGCCGCTATTAATTTTGCTGACATGGCTGATGCGAAAAAACACCTCGGTGCTGCTTTGGGCAGTGATGGCAGGTGCGTTTGGGCTTTCGTTCGGCGCGCTTTGCGCGATTCCGTATTTTATAACAGGTGGGCTTTACGCAGGCGTAAGCTATTGGTTTGCGGGCATCCCGTTTGACCTTTTGCATTGTGCGGGCAATTTTACGCTGACGGCGCTTTTGTATGCGCCGCTGCGCAAATGCTTTGCGCAAATTTATAAACGGTATTTTCCGCTTGGATAACCGTAGGGGCGGATTCCATATACGCACGCCTTTTCCCTCGTTCTAACCTCTGACCTCTTATCTCTATTGTCTAACATCTAAACGGGCACGCACACCACCGCCCGCAAAAATAGAGGACGCCCATACGGGCGTCCTCTATTTATATAATATGGGTAAATGGCCGTTCAATATATCGGCAGCATTTATGTGCATAGGGATAGGGTGTATGGCGCGGGCTTTACAGCTGGTTTTCCCGAATCCATTGCAGCAC
>JAGPHI010000287.1 GCA_018055565.1 Oscillospiraceae bacterium
CTTTTATCCATTGTAAAACCATCCTTTTCAAAACGATAATTGATATATTTTGTTACAATGACGGATGGCAATGCCTTCGTCAATTTTGTATTTGCTGCAATATAAATCATTTGCATCCCCGAGCGCCGCGAGTGGGGACATAAAGGTACAATAACCATACTGTGGTTATTATACCATATTATCCATCCCATTCCAACATGAAAATACGTGTACGATGAAACAAATGAAAATGCAAATACAGTAGAAACCATATAAGATTTGTGATACAATAACCGCAAGCGCTTATCTCCACGCGCACAGCGTGGGGACGAACATTGTTTTATTATATAAGGAGATGGTATTGATGAATACTACAGCGGAACGCTTTTTACGATACGCTAAAATGCACACCACTTCAAAAGAGGATACAGGCCTTTGCCCCTCTAGCGACGAGCAATTTGCACTGGCAAAGCTTTTGGTGCGCGAGCTGATAGATATGGGCATACAAAACGCCGAGGTGGACGAGCATTGCTATGTGTATGCCAGCTTGCCGGCAAGCGAGGGGCTTGCGCATTTGCCCGCGCTGGGCTTTGTGGCGCATATGGACACTGCACCCGCCTTTTCGGGCCTTGATGTGCAGCCCATTGTACACGAAAACTATAACGGCGGTGATATTATACTGCCCAAAAATGGCCGCGTAATTAGCGCCGCGCAATTTCCGTTTTTGCAAACCTTAAAGGGCAAATCTGTCATCACAGCCGATGGCTCTACCTTGCTGGGCGCAGACGATAAGGCGGGCATTGCCGAGATTTTGTCTTTGTGCGAGGCAATCATCCAAAACAATATCCCGCACTGCAAGCTTTGCATTGGCTTCACGCCCGACGAAGAGGTGGGCGCGGGCGCAGATTTGTTTGATGTAAAGCGCTTTGGCGCGGCCTTTGCCTATACGATGGACGGCGACGCAGTGGGCGGCATTGAGTATGAAAACTTTAACGCCGCGTCCGTGCGCGTGCACATCAAGGGCGTGTCGGTGCATCCGGGCAGTGCAAAAGACATTATGGTAAACGCGCTTTCGCTTGCCGCCGAGCTGCATGCAATGCTGCCAGCCGAGCAAACACCGCAGCACACCGAGGGCTACGAGGGCTTTTATCATCTCGAATCGCTTTGCGGCACAGCAGCCGAAGCCGAAATGGAGTATATCCTGCGCGATCATAGCCGTGCATTGTTTGAAGAAAAAAAGGATACTTTGGCCTGCATGGTAGAAATGCTACAGCATAAATATCCAACTGCCAGCATTCGCATGGACACAGAGGATTCGTATTTTAACATGAAAGAGCAAATTGCCCCGCATATGCATCTTGTGGAAAACGCGAAGCGCGCCGCCGAGGCAGTGGGCGTTACCCCAGTTGTTAAGCCCATCCGCGGCGGTACAGACGGCGCGCGCCTTTCTTATATGGGCCTGCCTTGCCCAAATCTTGGCACTGGCGGGGCCAATTTTCATGGCCCGTATGAGCTGATTGCCGCCGAAGATATGGCAAAAGCGGTACAAATGCTGCAAAATTTGGTGGCCCTTTATTCTAAGGCGTAATCGCACGTTTTGTAAAATTTTGCACTTGCACAAAAGTTCTTCCCGATTTAGTTGAAGCAAGGGCCAAAATAGGGTATACTACTATATATAGTCTTTTTGTGCCTATACTTTATATTGCTACAAGGAGGTGGCACCATGCCCGACTATCGTGCATTTAACCCGCAAGAACGGCGCATGCGCCATTTTCGCCGCAGTGTGCGCCGCTTTGCAACGCTGTTTGTCACCGTTGTGATGGTGCTGGGCGTATCGGCGGCCATTACGGCTGTTATCGATGCGCCGGCAAAACGCGCGGCCGCATCTTCGCTTTCGGCAAGCCGCGCCGAGCTTGCGGCGCTTGAGCAGCTGACCACCTCGCAAAATCAGCGCCCCGGCAGCACGGCGTTTATCGGCCCCAAAAAGCCCGCGGCGGGCGAAGAAACGCTGATACCCATTAACGCAAGCCTATTAACTATGCCTGAAAACGGGCGTGTTGATATGCGCTATTTTTCCGATGCCCTCTTTATCGGCGATTCGATTACCTACGGCTTTTCCTATTTCCCATCGGGCATTAAAGAAGCCAAATATGCCGCATACATCGGTGTGGGGCCGCGCCAGCTGATTAGCGGCACGGTGAAAAAAGAGGATGGCACAACCGTGGTTGCAATGGACGAAATTGTGGCCGCGGGCGCATCAAAGGTGTATATTTTGCTTGGCACAAACTCGCTGAATAGCGCAGATACCGATGAGGCAATTATCAAATATTACGGCGATTTACTGGACACGTTGGCCGAAAAGCTGCCAAAAACCACGGTTTTTTATATACAAGGCATGCCGCCGGTTTCAGCCAAAAAATCTGCCGACAAAGGCTTTTCAAACGAGCGCATCACCAATTTAAACGAACAAATTGCAAAGCTGAGTTATGCGCGCGGCTACCATTATTTAGATTTAAACGCCCTGATGCGAGATGACACAGGCGCGCTGCGCGAGGAGTATAACGGCGGCGACGGCCTGCATATGAGCAACGCGGGCTATGCCGCATGGAAGGAATATTTAATC
>JAGPHI010000288.1 GCA_018055565.1 Oscillospiraceae bacterium
CTGCGCCCGCCGCAAAAGGCGAATTTACAAAACGCGCCTTTTTATCGGGGCGCATTTCGCTTACCGAGGCGGAATCGGTGATGGATTTAATCAATGCCAATTCGCAAAGCGCCGCAAAAGCGGCGGCAAGCGCGATGAATGGCGCGTTATATCGCGAAATACAAAGCGTGCAAGCGTCACTGCTAACACTTTGCGGCCATATCGCGGCTTTTACTGATTACCCTGAAGAGGATGTCAGCGCGCTTTCGCCTGATGAAATGCTGCCGATATTACAAAGCGCCCATGCAATTTTATTGCAATTAATCCAAAATTACGATGCGGGCGCTTTGCTGCGCCGCGGCGTGGAAACGGCAATTGTGGGCAGCCCCAATGTAGGAAAAAGCACGCTATTAAACCTTTTATCGGGATTTGAGCGCGCAATTGTTACGCCGCTTGCGGGCACTACACGCGATGTGGTGGAGCAAGAAATTCGCCTTGCCGATATCACGCTGACATTGGCCGACACGGCAGGTATCCGCGAAACCGAGGATGTGATTGAGGCCGAGGGCATTCGGCGCAGCTTTGCGCGCATGGAAAATGCGGCCTTTATTTTAGCCGTGTTTGACGCAAGCGTGCCTGCCACGCAGCAGGATATCGCCCTTGCCGAAAAATGCGCGGGCCGGCCGGCTTTAGCGGTGCTGAATAAAAGCGATTTGCCCGTGCAGTTTGATACAGCGGCGATTGCGCCATATTTTAAAACGATTATTACGATAAGCGCTGAAAACCGCGCTTTTTTACAAACCGTGTCGCAGGCTGTTTTGCAAGCGCTTGGCGCAAACGATTACGACACTAGCGGCGCGGCTTTGGCAAACGAGCGCCAGCTTTTGGCGGCGCGCGCGGCCTGCGAGGCACTTGGCGATGCAATCAGCGCTGTGCAAAACGGCATAACGCTGGACGCAGTAGGCGTTTGCATCGACGATGCGCTGGCGTCGCTTTACACCCTTACGGGGGAAAACGCAAGCGACGCAGTTATTGATGAAGTGTTTGCAAAATTTTGCGTGGGGAAATAGAGTTTAGAGGTCAGAGGTCAGAGGTCAGAGGTCAGAGGGTAGAGGGCAGAGAATGGAAAAATACATTTTAGGCGAATATGATGTGATTGTCATCGGCGCGGGGCACGCGGGCATCGAGGCCGCGCACGCGGCGGCTACGCTTGGCGTGCGCACGGCGCTGTTTACGCTTTCGCTGGATGCAGTGGGCAATCTGCCGTGCAATCCGTCTATCGGCGGCACGGCAAAGGGGCACCTTGTGCGCGAGGTGGATGCGCTGGGCGGCGTGATGGGTATTGCCGCAGACGCCACATTTTTGCAAAGCCGTATGCTCAATTTGGGCAAAGGCCCTGCCGTGCATTCGCTGCGCGTGCAAACCGACCGCAGCCGTTATCATCTTTATATGAAGCGCCTTTTAGAAAACACCGAAAATTTAGAGATAAAACAGGCAGAAATTACCCAAATTGACACAAAAAACGGGGCCGTATGCGGCGTTTATACAAAGCTAAACGGGTATTACCTTGCTAAAAAAATTATTATCGCCACAGGCACCTACCTCGGCGGCAAAATATTTGTGGGCGAGGCGGCATTTGCTTCGGGGCCCGATGGGGTATCGGCTGCAAATGCGCTTACCGACAGCCTGCGTGCGGCAGGCGTGCCCATTCGCCGCTTTAAAACAGGCACGCCCGCGCGTGTGCACAGGCGCAGCATTGATTTTTCAAAGCTGGCGGTGCAGCCGGGCGATGCGCACATTATTCCGTTTTCGTTTATGACAAATGCGCCTATGCAAAATACAGTGGATTGCCACATTGCCTATACCAACGAGGCAACACATGCCGTTATCCGCGAAAATTTGCATCGTTCGCCTTTATACGGCGGCAAAATTGAGGGCATCGGCCCGCGATATTGCCCCTCGATTGAAGACAAGGTTGTGCGCTTTGCCGATAAAACACGGCATCAATTGTTTATCGAGCCTTGCGGCGAGGACACGGAAGAAATGTATCTGCAAGGCATGTCCTCCAGCCTGCCGGAAGATGTGCAATGTGCGATGTATCGCACAATTGAGGGCTTTGAGCAATTGGAAATTATGCGTCCGGCCTACGCCATTGAATACGATTGCACGGACCCGCTTGCTTTAAACGCCACGCTGGAGTTTAAAACCATTTGCGGCTTATTTGCGGCAGGCCAGTTTAACGGCACATCGGGCTACGAGGAAGCCGCGGCGCAAGGCCTTTTGGCGGGCGTGAATGCCGCGCGCACCGTAAAAGGGCAGGAGCCAATTATTTTAAAACGACAGGAAAGCTATATCGGCACCCTTGTGGATGACCTTGTTACAAAGGGCGTGCTGGATCCGTATCGCATGATGACGAGCCGCAGCGAATATCGTTTGTATTTGCGGCAGGATAATGCCGATGCGCGTTTAACGCCGCTTGGGCGCGAGCTAGGCCTTGTTAGCGATGCGCGCTGGGCGCTGTTTGTGCAAAGCAGCGAAGCAAAAGCCGCCGAAACGGCGCGTTTTAACAGCACGATTATCAAGCCCAAACAGGCCGAAGCCCTGCTTTTAGAAAAGGGCG
>JAGPHI010000289.1 GCA_018055565.1 Oscillospiraceae bacterium
AATCAAACGGCGCTTGGTTGCCCAGCACGTCGTTTTGGGTGATGCCAAACGTGCTGACAAAGCAATCGATAAAATCAATCGTGCTGCGATGGCTGACCACCACGCCTTTTGGCACGCCTGTGGAGCCCGAAGTAAACAGCACATATAACGGGTCGATATCAAGCGCGGCGGCGGCAATGTCCGCAAGGCGTGCATCGTCTACTGCTGTGTCATACAGCGCTTGCGGCAGCAATACCTCTGCGCCGTTTGCTAAAGAGTGCGCCAGCGCCTCGCTTTGGCTGTCGGTAAAGAGCACCTTTGGCTGCAAAATGTCCAGCACTGTGGCAATGCGGGCGGGGGGCTGCTTTGCATCAATCATCACATAAAAGCAGCCCGCATACACTGCGCCCATAAAGCCCGCCATCGTATGGCAGCTTTTTTCGCATAAAAACGGCACCGGCTCGCGCGGCGAAACCCTTGCGCCGAGCGCCGAGCCAATGGCCTTTGCCCGCCTTTGCAGCGTGGCGAATGTCATTTGATTTTCCGCGTCCGCAAAGGCGATTTTATCGGGATAAGCCTCGGCGCTATTGGCAAGATATTGTAAAACACTGGTTTTCATGCTGTATGGCTTCCTTTCCTTAGCGCTGATGCGCCGCGCTTTCTGCGCGGCGCACGGCGGCTTAGCTGTGCGGATTTTTTAGTTTTGCAGGATAGTTTTTAAACACAAATTGGTCTTTTTCGCAGGTAAAATAAAACGTTGGGCGCGCCAAAATTTTATCGTATATCGCAAACACGGCCACCGCGTCTTTGGGGTAATCGGCTGCGATGCCATCCAGTGTGATGCTTGCGCTGGTTTCGTTTGCTGCAAGCGCAAACTGCCAACCCTCGGCAGATTGCCAAGTTTGCACGCCTTTTGTCCATTGCCCGTTTTCCATCATGGCCGTGTAGCCGCGGCCCTCGCCCTGCGCATGCCCCGGCGTTTCTGCGCCCGCGCGCGCCAGCGCCTCGCAAAGCGCCGTTTGCTGCCCGCTTTTGCCGCTATGTGCCATCAGCAATACAGTGTTTTTATCGTTTTTTAGCCAGTTCAGCAGCGCGTTCATTTCGGTAAATAAATTTTCGTTTGCCTCAAACACGCGATATACCTGCGCGGCACTTTTGGATAGCGCGGGCGCATTGGGCAGCGTTTCGGGCAAAGAAAATGCCACATTTTCCTGTAAATATGCGCCCAAATCGCGCGTTAGCTTATATGCGCCATGATAATTCACATGCCCTTCGTCGGCCATGTCTGTGGCATAGTTAAACCCGATGCGCTCGCCGTCTGCCTCGCAATAATTGAAAAACGCGATATCGTTTTGCTGCGCATACTCGCGCAAATAGGCAAACACCTCGCGCTCGCTGGGCGCAGCTTGATAGGGCAGCATGGTAAACACCAGCGGGATTTTTTTGTTTTTGCACAGCTGCACAATTTTATCCAGCCAGTGCAGCGCCGTATCATATGGCATGCGCGGCGCGGCGTTTACCGATAAATCCGGCGCGGCACAGGGCTTTACGCCAAACAGCGGGCCAAAGCCTTTAAGATAGCTTTCATCGTTGTGCGCATTATAGGTAAGCGCATGTGCGTCTAGGTATTTCCATCGTGTGTGATAGCGCACAATATTCATAAAATCTACAGGATTGCGCAAATCAATGCCGCAATTTTTCACGGTTTGCAGCATGCGAAAATAATTGAGGCCGATATCAATTGAAAAGCTGTTTGCGTAATTGACCTTGTCTATTTCTACAGGCTGCTCGTTGGAATTGCCATACATCGCGCCATATAAATCCAGCACCACCACCTTTGGTGTTTGGGTTTTCAGCGCTTCTTGAATGTAGTAATAGCTGATCCACATCGGCTGGCTCCATGAAAAAACATTGTGCGCGTTGATGCCATATTCCTGCCAAAGCGCCGCGGGCATCACGCCGCTGTTTACATGGCTAGAGCCTACCACAATTGCCTCCACCGTGCCTTTTGGCTCGGAATAAAAGCTGCTAAGTGTTGTTTCTCTGTCGCGCAGAAGCTGCGCAAAAGCCAAAATCATCAGCCCCGCCAGCAAAACAAAGGCCGTAAAGCGCAGGGCTTGCTTTTTTGTCATTGCGCGTTACCTCCTTGTTAAAATTTAAAATAGATAAAGGGTGTAGGGTCATAGCTGGGGCCGTAAATGCCAAACAGCACCACCGCGGCGATGCCGCCCAGCAGTATGCCCCAGCGCAAAGGCAGCGCGCGTGTATATACCCATGTGCGCAGGCCGTTTTGCCTATCGCAAAGCTCTGCCACCAATAAAACGCCAATTGCCAAAAGCCCCACTACCACATCGGGAACATCAAGCCCCAGCGTAAACAAAAAGCCGTTTGCCAGCACCTCGGGGTTCCACGCGGCAAAAAGCTGCTTTGTCATGCCCCATGCATCGGCAAGGCTGCTGGAACGGAAAATCAATTCGCCATAGCACACAAACGCAAAGGTGCGCAAAACGCAAAACAGCTTCCACCACCATTCGCTGCCCTTGATATGCGCCCACGCGCGGCCTTTTGCAAAAAGCGGCTCAAAGCTCATGCCCAGCATAATCAGCGTGCCATGATA
>JAGPHI010000290.1 GCA_018055565.1 Oscillospiraceae bacterium
CTTCTATGGCTTCCGAAACCACCGCTGCCGCCACAGGCGACGTGGGTGTTGCGCGCCGTGACCCGATGGCCATGCGCCCCTTCTGCGGCTATAACATGGGCGACTATTTCGGCCACTGGCTGGAAATGGGCAAAAAAATGGGCGACAAAGCCCCGAAAATCTTTAACGTCAACTGGTTCCGCACAGACGCTGAAGGCCACTTCATTTGGCCGGGCTTTGGCGACAATATGCGCGTGCTGATGTGGATTTTGGATCGCTGCAACGGCAAAGCCGCTGCTGTGGAAACACCGATTGGTTTTGTGCCGAACGCAGAGGACATCAACATCGAGGGTCTTGGCGATATCACACTTGACACCGTTAAGGGCCTTTTGGAAATCGACACAGCCCTTTGGGTTGAGGACGCTGCCGGCGTTGACGAGCTGTATGCCATGTTTGGCGATCGTTTGCCGAAGGAACTGGCACAGCAATTGGCTGATCAAAAAGCCCGCCTTGCCAAATAAGCCTTTCCCCATCAATACTATAAAGCCCCGCATCCTCGGATGCGGGGCTTTTTGTTGTTTATTGCACGGCTTTTGGGCAATGCAAAGGCCGCCGCGCGTTACAAGCGCACATCCATGCATACACATACGGGCGAAAGGCCGTTAAAGCCTTTCGCCCGTATGTAAATGCTATCGTGTTTTGCCTTACAACGCGTTTGCGCCGTGCGTTTGTGCACATTGCAAAAGTTATACGCTGGCGGTCGCTTTTGCAAGCTCGTCGTGGCTCAACTTTGAAAGCTGCTCTGCTTTTGCGGCGTCAAGGCCCATAGCCTGTGTAATCCGTTTGCCATAATCCGCATCCGCAAGGAAGCAATGCGCTGCGTGGCGATACCGCACATTATCGGTAACGCCCGCAATATTGCGCGCGGTATTATCAATCAGCACGGCCTTTTGCTCCTCTGTCATCAAGCGGTACAAATCGCCGCCCTGACGGAAGCAATCGTCCGTAACATCATCTTTCGGGTCGTACGCATCCATATCACCGCAAAGCTGCAACGGCGGCTCACGCAACGCGGCCTGCTGCTCCCATTCGCCAAAGCCGTTCGGTGCATAGCCCTTTGTGGCGCCATAGTTTCCATCCACGCGCATTAACCCGTCGCGATGATAAGCGTGCACAGGCACCTTTGCCTGATTTACGGGGATTTGGTCAGAGTTTACGCCCAGGCGATAGCGCTGTGCATCGCCATAAGCAAACAGCCTGCCCTGCAAAAGCTTGTCGGGCGAAAGGCCAATGCCTGGCACTACATGCGACGGGCTAAATGCCGATTGCTCCACATCCGCAAAATAGTTTTCGGGATTGCGGTTTAATTCCAGCATGCCCACTTCGATTAACGGAAATTCCTTTTGGCTCCACACCTTGGTTACATCAAACGGATCTTCCTTGTATTGGCGCGCGCCCTCCTCTGTCATCACCTGAATGCACATTTTCCACTTCGGGAAATCGCCTTTTGCAATGGCGTCAAACAAATCGCGCTGATGGCTTTCTCTGTCTGTGCCCACCAGCTTTTCGGCCTCGGCATCTGTTAGATTTTTAATGCCCTGCTGCGTTTTGAAATGAAATTTCACCCATGTGCGCTCATTTTTTTCGTTATAAAGGCTAAAGGTATGGCTGCCAAATCCGTGCATATGGCGATAACTAGCCGGGATGCCGCGATCCGACATCACAATGGTAACTTGATGAAATGCTTCGGGCAGCATCGTCCAAAAATCCCAGTTGTTTTGTGCCGAACGCATGTTGGTTTGCGGGTCGCGCTTAACAGCATGATTCAAATCCGGAAAATGCATGGCATCCCGCAGGAAAAACACTGGTGTGTTGTTGCCCACTAAATCCCAGTTGCCCTCTTCGGTGTAAAACTTCATGGCAAAACCGCGAATATCACGCTCGGCATCCGCCGCGCCACGCTCGCCCGCCACGGTAGAAAAACGCACAAATACGTCCGTTTTTTTGCCAACGTCAGCAAAAATCTTTGCTTTGGTATATTTTGTGATATCGTTTGTCACCGTAAAGGTGCCAAACGCGCCCGAGCCTTTGGCGTGCATGCGGCGCTCTGGGATGACCTCGCGGTCAAAATGCGCCAGCTTTTCCATCAGCCAAACATCCTGCATCATCACAGGCCCTCTAGCCCCCGCTGTAACGGAATTATGGTTTTCCGCTACTGGTGCGCCTACTTCATTTGTTAGTTTTTTAGATTCCATACATTGCCTCCTTATTATATACAGTTGTTTCTTAACGATATCTCTTACTAATTAGTATAATATACTCCGTAAAGCGCTTTGTCAATATATTTCGGAAATATTTTTATTTCCGATAGCGCGCACGAGGCTTTGTGCCGCGGGCCGCTTTTGGGCTTTATGCACTGTACTTTTACGGCGCGTGCAATCGGCAATGGGCATTGCAAAAAGCGCGTTGCACCGCTACATAAAATAAAAGCCGCGCAAATTGGCTACGTGCCAATTTACGCGGCTATAGTATAAACTGTGCGGTGCACACAAACGCAAAATTGCAGCTTACGCAAGGCTTAATGCGTTTCACGGTCAATCATTTCTACTTTAGAT
>JAGPHI010000291.1 GCA_018055565.1 Oscillospiraceae bacterium
TGGCAAAAGCGCTTTCGCAAATGGATATCGACGTGGTGGTGGGGCCTGCAATGGGCGGCATCGTGTATGCATACGAGATTGCGCGGCAAATGGGTAAGCGCTCCATTTTTACCGAGCGTGTGGATAATATTATGACATTGCGCCGCGGCTTTGAAATCCAGCCCGGCGAGCGCTGCATTATCATGGAGGACGTGGTAACCACGGGTAAATCCAGCCTTGAAACAGCCGCCATTATTGAGCAGCATGGCGGCGTAGTGGTGGGCATTGCCTGCGTGGTGGACCGCAGCAAAGGCACAAGCCCCCTGCCTGTTGTGGCAAGCGCTTTGGCGCTGGATTTGCCAAACTGGGATGCAGCGGAATGCCCGCTGTGCAAGGCGGGCGAGGGCGAGCCTGTAAAGCCCGGCAGCCGCAAAATGTAAACCAGGCTATAGCGCGCCGCACCAGTGTGCGCGGCGCGCTTTCAATCGCGGGTGCCTTTGGCGTGCACTTGCTTGATACCGCATAGGAAGAGGGATAGAATTTGAACAAAGCAGTATTAATTCTTGCAAACGGCAGAGTGTTTGAGGGCGAAAGCATAGGCGCAGTGGGCACCACAGTGGGCGAGGTGGTGTTTAATACCGGCATGGCGGGCTACGAAGAAACCTTAACAGACCCCAGCTACTATGGGCAAATTATCACGCAGACGTATCCGCTTGTGGGCAATTACGGCATTTTGGGCGAGGACGCCGAAAGCCGCAAAATATGGGCGTTTGGCTATATTGTGCGCGAGGCGTGCGACGCGCCCAGCAATTTCCGCTTGCAAAAAACGCTGCACACCTATTTGCAAGAGCAAAATATCATCGGCATCAAAGGGCTGGACACTCGCGCGCTAACGCGCCTCATTCGGGAAGCGGGCGTGTTAAACGGCGCCATTACCACCGAGTATGAAAGCGCCGAGGCAGCGTTGCAGGATGCCGATTTGATGCACAAAATCCGCAGCTACACCGTGCACGATGCAGTGAAAAGTGTTTCTACAGATAGTATAGAAACCTTTAATGATAACGGCAAGTATCATGTGGTGCTGTTTGATTATGGCTATAAATCGAACATTTTGCGCAATTTGATAAAACGCGATTGCCGCGTTACCTTAGTGCCTGGGCACACCGCGCCCGCAGCAGTAAAGGCGCTTTCGCCCGATGGCATCATGCTGTCAAACGGCCCAGGCGACCCTGCCGAAAACGTGGAAATTATCGAGGGCTTAAAAACGCTGATACAAATGGATATCCCCATTTTTGGGATCTGCTTGGGGCATCAATTGATGGCGCTTGCCACAGGGGCAAAAACGGCAAAGCTAAAATACGGCCATCGCGGGGTAAACCAGCCCGTGACGGATTTTGCCAAAAACCGCACCTTTATCACCAGCCAAAACCACGGCTATGCGGTGCTGGCCGATACGATAGACCCCGCCGTGGCCACAGTGAGCCATGTGAATGCCAATGATAAAACCGTGGAAGGGCTTTCGTACAAAACCATTCCGTGCTTTACCGTGCAGTTTCATCCGGAGGCTTGCGGCGGCCCCAAAGATACCGAATACCTGTTTGACGAATTAATTGCCATGATGAACCGCAAGAAAGGGGGCTGCTGATATGCCAAGAGATACATCTATTAAAAAAGTGCTGGTGATTGGCTCGGGCCCCATCATCATTGGGCAGGCGGCCGAATTTGATTATTCGGGCACGCAGGCCTGCCGCGCATTAAAAAGCGAGGGCATCGAGGTGGTGCTGGTTAATTCCAACCCCGCCACGATTATGACCGACGCGCAAATTGCCGATCGCGTATATGTGGAGCCGATGACGGTGCCCGTGTTAAAGCGCATTATCGCCGCCGAAAAGCCCGACAGCATTTTGCCCAATTTGGGCGGCCAAACGGGGCTAAACCTTGCGATGGAGCTTGCGCGCGAGGGCTATTTGGAGCAAAGCGGCGTGCGCCTTTTGGGGGCAAAGCCCGACACCATTGCCCGCGCCGAGGACAGGCAGCTGTTTAAAGACACAATGGAAAAGCTGGGCGAGCCTGTGATACCCTCAAAGGTGGTTACCACATTGGAGGATGCCGTGGCGTTTGCCAAAGTGATTGATTATCCCGTGATTGTGCGCCCCGCCTTTACAATGGGCGGCACAGGCGGCGGCATCTGCCAAAACGAGGCCGAGCTGCGCGAGATAGGCACAAACGGCTTGCGCTTATCGCCCATTACGCAGGTGCTGATTGAAAAATGCATCTCCGGCTGGAAAGAGATTGAATACGAGGTGATGCGCGACGGCAAGGGCAATGTGATTACCGTGTGCAATATGGAAAACTTTGACCCCGTTGGCGTGCACACAGGCGATTCCATCGTGGTGGCGCCCAGCCAAACCCTTTGCGACAAAGAATATCAAATGCTGCGCACCTCGGCGCTGAACATTATTACAGAGCTTTCCATCGAGGGCGGCTGCAATGTACAATATGCGCTGCATCCCGACAGCTTTGAATATGCGGTGATTGAAGTAAACCCGCGCGTTTCGCGCTCGTCGGCGCTGGCTTCAAAGGCCACGGGATACCCCATCGCAAAGGTGG
>JAGPHI010000024.1:0-3188 GCA_018055565.1 Oscillospiraceae bacterium
CAACGATTTATCGGTATATGCGCAGGTGTAAACCGCTTTGATTAACACGGCATTCGGCACACCCTGCTGCTCGCAAAACTGGCTGTAGGTAATGCCTTTTTCGCCAAAAATGGGCGCCACGTCCAAATCCTGCGAAAAATAGCGTTCTTTGCCAATGTCTTGCGGTTTTAACTCGCGCACTTCGTCCAGCGAAAAGCTTTTGTAAATGGGATAGCCCGAAGCATCGCTTTTATTGGCCATGCCGCTATAATAGTCTATAATTTGCTGTTCGGCCGCGTTGTTTGCCTGCGGCAAAATGCTAATTTCGGGCTTTGGCGGCGTTTGCTTGCCGGGCGTAAAATTCAGCAGCTTTGCCGAGGTATCCGCCAGGCGATATTCGCCCTCGGTGTTTTGCCCAAGCAAAAGATACATCGTGTAAGTGCCTTCTGTGCGCAAATGCGGAATGCCCTTACCCTCTTCGGTGTATGTGAACTGATATACCGCGCGCACCATTTTGGGCTCTTTTAACTGCTGCTCCTTGCAATAGGCATCAAACCCACCGGCAAGCGGCATAAGGCTTGAGCGCACCAGCGGCTCGTTATATAAATACTCCGCACGGATTTCGGCATCGGTCAGCGTGGTAAGCTCCTGCACCGTAAAGGTTTTATACATCGAATGCCCCAGCTTTTGCAGCGCAAACGATTCCCCCAGCATATACGATTTTAGCGAAATTTTGCCCTCAGACATCGCCAAAAGGTAATTGGCCACAAATTGCTGCTCGCTTGTTTCGGGGATGGCCAAAAACTGCGCCGCGTGATATTCATCGCCAAACGTGCTGTTTTCGGCCGTAATGGTTTCAAACAGCAGCGTTTGCGGCGTTGGCCGCCCCGCAGAAGCCGGCTGTGCAGGCTTTGCCGTGCAAGCCGTAAGGCAAAATAGCGCGGCGCACGCCAGCATTGCGGCACAAATGCGTTTCAATGGCAAAACCTCCCCTCTAGTATATTGTCGACCAAAGGGGCGGATGTTTAAGTCCGCCCCTTTGTTTTTGGTGTTTTATTTAGTTTATTGGTATTTGCGCACGATAGCGCCCATCTCGTCGAACTGCTTTTCCATATCGCTCACCAGTTTAAATTGCGTGCGGCAGCGATCTAGGTTTTGGCCGTCGCGATGCGTTTTAAAGTAGGTGTCGCCCTCTAGGTAATCGGTTAAAAAGCGGATGCCGCATTCCAGCGTCATCAATTTTGCGCCCCAGGGCAGATATTGCAGCTCGGCATCCGTTAAGGCGCCGCGGCAGCCCTCCAAAAACCCTTTTGTGTAGATATCGTATAGTTCGATATCAAATTGCACTTTCGACAAATCCTGCTCGTCCTCGGCGGAATGATTGGCGCCAAAACGAATGGAATCGCCAAAATCATTGATTGCAAGGCCTGGCATTACGGTGTCAAGGTCAATTACACACACGCCCTCGCCACTTTTTTTGTCAATCAGCACATTGTTCAGCTTGGTGTCGTTATGTGTTACGCGCAAAGGCAGCGCGCCGCTTTCCAGCAAGTCCACACACACGGCGCAATCTGCCTCGTGCGCCAGCACAAAATCAATTTCCGGCTTTGCCGTGGCGGCGCGGCCCAGCGCATCTTGTTCAAGCGCCTTTTTAAAATTGACAAAGCGGTTTTTGGTGTGATGAAACTTGGCAATTGTTTCGTGCAGCGTGTCGGCCGGATATTCTTTCAAAAGGTGCTGAAAATTGCCAAACGCCTTTGCCGATGCATAAAATAGCGCCGGTGTTTCGGCTTTTTGCAGGCAAATGGTATCCTCTACAAACGGATATACGCGCCATGCGCCGCCCGTGGAATCCGTGAAAAATTTGTTGCCGTTTTTATCGCGCAGCACTGTCATGGTTTCGCGCGTTGCGTCGCCGCCGTTTTTGATAACGTGCTCGCGCAGGTAATCCGTAACGCCCACGATATTGGCCATCAATTCGTCGGGGTTTTTAAACACGGCCGTGTTGATGCGCTGCATAATAAAGCGCGCGCCATCACCGTTTTTTAATTGTACATACACACAAAAGGTATCGTTGATATGCCCCTCGCCATAGCGCAGAGCGCCCGCTACTGTGCCGCCAAAATCGTAGCCTGCAAGGGCCTCGTGAATCATTTTTTCTGCTTCCATTGTCGCTTTGTCCTTTCTGACAGGCGGATGCGTATCCGCTTTATTTGCTCCACAAATTGTCGGGATACACGCCCGCTGCGGTTTTTTCGGCAATGGCTGCCACAACCACGGGTTTATCCTCTTTATAGGTAACGCCATACCATTTGTCGCCACTTTTTAACACTTTTACCTGTGCTTTGCCCTCTTCCACAAGCTGGCTTACAACGCTTGGCAAAAAGTACTCGCATTTTAGCGGGTTTTTAGACAGGTTTTCATCCAAAAATGCGGCAAAACGCTGCTCGGTTTCTGCAATAAAGCTATTGGTAAAGCCCCAAAGGTTCATCGAAACAATGGTTTCGCCGGGCAAATCCGTCCAGCTTGCGCCGTCGTCCTCGGTGTAGCGCGCGCCTGTAGCAGTTTTTTCAATATGTGTGCGCTCGGTAACGTTGGCAAGGTAATGCGCGGGGGTTTCTACGCATACGCCGCGCGCCACGTGGCCGTGCTCGGTAACGGTGTTTTCCAAAAGATAGCCCACCATAGAATATTCGTACATATTGGGTTTATCTTCGTTAGCCGCCAAATAATCGTAAATTACGCGGAACGCCTCGGGGCCGTAATAATCGTCGGCGTTAATAACGGCAAACGGCCCGTCAATCTCGTTTTTGGCCGAGAGAATGGCGTGGCTTGTGCCCCACGGCTTTGAGCGCCCTTCGGGCACGGTGTAGCCTGCGGGCAGATTTTCCAGCTGCTGAAACGCATATTTTACTTCCATAATGGCCGAAAGGCGATTGCCGATAGCCTCACGGAAATCGGCTTCGATTTCGTGCTTGATGATAAATACCACCGTTTCAAAGCCCGCGCGGCGTGCATCAAAAATGGAATAATCGATAATCAGCTGGCCGTGATTGCCCACCGGGTCAATCTGCTTTAAGCCACCGTAGCGGCTGCCCATGCCGGCAGCCATTACAACAAGAACAGGTTTTTTCATACTGAAATCCTCCTAAATACTTTGTGTTAGATACTGGAACCGTTTTGTCCCAAAGCAAATTGCACGCGTGTGC
>JAGPHI010000024.1:3288-8292 GCA_018055565.1 Oscillospiraceae bacterium
CGGAATGGTTTACTTATATTTTATACCCATTCGGATTCATGCTTTGCCATCTCCAGGAATCGGCGCACATGCGCTCGATGCCATATTCGGCCTGCCAACCAAGCTCGTTTTTGGCTTTGATGGGGTCCGCATAGCATGCGGCGATATCGCCCGGACGGCGCGGCGCAATCACATAAGGCAGCTCTTTGCCGCAAGCCTTGCTGTATGCTTTGATAACATCCAGCACGCTGTAGCCGTTGCCCGTACCCAAATTGCAAATAAACAAGCCGCAGTTTGTGGCCAGCTTTTTCAGCGCCGCCACGTGCCCCTTCGCCAAATCCACCACGTGGATATAATCGCGCACGCCCGTGCCGTCATGTGTGGGATAATCATCGCCAAACACGTTGACCGCCTTTAATTTGCCCACGGCCACCTGCGCAATATACGGCACCAAATTGTTGGGTATGCCGTTCGGGTCTTCGCCAATCAGGCCGCTTTCGTGCGCACCGATGGGGTTAAAATAGCGCAGCAGCGCCACATTTAACGAGGCATCGGCCTTGCAATAATCCTTTAAAATGCTTTCAATCATCAGCTTGGTAGCGCCATACGGGTTAGTGGTAGATAAGGGGAAATCCTCGGTGATGGGCACCGTTGCGGGGTCGCCATATACGGTGGCAGAGGAAGAAAACACAAAGTTTTTCACGCCGTATTTGCGCATGCTGTTCAGCACGTTCAGCGTGTTCACCAAATTGTTGGTGTAATACTCCAGCGGCTTTTGCACGCTTTCGCCCACGGCCTTTAGCGCCGCAAAATGAATTACCGAATCAATTTCGGGATGCTCGCGAAACAATGCATCGGTGGCGTTTGCATCGCAAAGATCCACCTTTATAAAAGGAATATCCTTGCCCGTAATGGTTTTTACGCGGGCAAGCGAGGTTTCGCTTGAATTGACAAGGCTGTCGGCCACCAAAATTTCATATCCGGCCGCCATTAATTCAATGCATGTATGGCTGCCGATATAGCCGGCGCCGCCGCTTACTAAAATAGACATATTCGCTTCACCTGTTCTTTCTTTCGGCTATTCGCCTGTAATCAATTTACCGATTGCTAAATATTGTGCCAAATCTACTTTTTACTATCTTTATTGTAGAGAAAAAGCGTTTGCATTGAAATAGATATTTCCATACAATATTTGCACAATTGTGTTTCCTGCGCGCATCTATATACAGTACGTGCACGATAGTGCAAATTACTTCTCAATGCTGCGGCTTGCAAGCACTTTCACGCTGGACGCATATTCCGACGGCGTCATGCCCGTCACCTTTTTAAAATGGCGCGAAAAATAATGAATGGAATTATAGCCCAGCAAAACCGAAATTTCGGTAAAATTGTGGCTGGACTCGCGTATCATTTGCTTGGCGTGTGCAATTTTCAGCTCGCCAAAATACTCCATAGCCCCGCCGCCCGTTTTTTCGCGAAACAGCTTTTGCAAGTAGCTGCGCCCCACCAAATTGTCGCGGCAGATATCCTGCAAGGTCAGGCGTTTTTCGATATTGTCTTCCAAATATTTAGATACCCGCGCCACAAATTCGCCTTGCGAGCGCTCTCGGATTAAGCTGGTGGTGCGCGGCGCGGCCTCGTCTGTGCGGCGTATAAAGGAAATGAGCATGTGCTCAATGCACAGGGCAATCATCTGCTCTGCGCCAAAGGGCTGTGCTTCGCGGCGGTCAAGCCCTCTTGTGTCGGGGTCAGACAGGGGCGTAGTAAACGCGGATTCCGCTTCTTCAATCATCTGCGCCATCAGCGCGCGCTCTACATCGCTAACCAAAACCACTTTTTCTTCAAAAAAGCGCATGGCTTCGCTGTGGCAAGTAAAGCTTGCCACCACAAGATTGGGCGCTACTGTGCCATTTGCGCGCAAATTATGAAATTCGCCGGGCTTGTGAAAAATCATCTGGCCTTTTTTTAAATGTGTCAGCTTATCGCCCGCCGTAACGTCCAGCTCGCCCTTGTCCACATATAAAAACTCCCAAAAATCGTGGCTTTCGCCCTCAAAGGCGTAGTGGCTGGAATATTCAAAATAATGTACCGAGGCAAAGCCCTCCACCTCAATTACGCGGCAAGGGCGCAAAATTGTATAATCCATATCCATCCTCTTTCCTTTCGCCGCAAACGCCGCCTGTTCGTGTTGCGAACGGCGGCTATTTTATAAGCGCTTTGCGCAAAGCCTTTCGCGCAGACATATGCAACGCATGCATTGCAGCACAGGCATTGCGCGCACCGTTTATAGGCCTTGCAAAATCTCTTTCGCATCGGCTTGTAAAACGCTTATCTTTATTATAAGGAATGCGGACGATTGTGTAAAGAGGTATTTTTACCTTTTCGCTTACGGCGCATGTTGTTTTGCGGTATAGCCTGCGTGTGGTTTTGCATCAGGTGTGTTTGCGGGTGTCTTTCTTCGCGAACAAAGGCGTTTGGCTGCGTTTTGTGCAAAGCGCATAGTTTATTCGTTTCTTTGCTGTGCGCGCCGATACTCGCCGGGGCTCATGTTTTCAAGGCGCTTAAAGCTTTGCGAAAAATAACTGGGCGAAGAAAAGCCCAAAAGCTCGCTAATGCGCGCCAGCGAATGATTGGTATTGGCCAAAAGATATTTGCTTTCGCGGATGCGGCGGTGTATCAAATAGTTAATGGGCGACATTTGATATTCGCGATTAAAGGCATGCACCAAATAGTATTTGTTTAAATGCGTTAGTTCAGCCAAAAAGTCCAGCGTGATATTTTCGGCATAGTTCACATCCATATAGCGCTTTGCCTCGGCGCATTCCTTGTTTTCGTGATGCGCTTGCTCGCTAATCACAAATTTGGTGTGCCGCAATAAGCGCACAAGCAATATCTCCAGCATATTGTGGCACACGGTTTCATACCAGCTTGGATGGGTTTCGGTTTCGCGCAAGATTGTTTTGATAATGTTTAAAATATCTTCCGACACCTCGCGGCAGTTAAACGCGCTATACCACTGCTTGGCATGCTCGGAAAATAAAAATTCCACACCGTCGATGCCCAGCACAATATATTCCAGCGGCGCGTCGGATAAGCTTACCTCTGTGTGCTCCACACCGGGATTGATAATCACCAAATCGTCGCGCCCCACGTTTAGATAATCGCCCGCAATATAAAATTGGCCTGTGCCTCGCAAGCAATAAAACAGCTCTAAACACGCGTGTGTATGCGGCGTGGAATGCCAGTCGCTGCCAAACCGTGAAGAGCTGACATACAACAAAACCGCCTTTTCAAACGGCGAAGTTGTTTTTGTAATTTCGTGTCGTTCGTTGCTCAAAGCGCTTGCCTCCAATTGTTACATTTTAGTATTACTTTAGAAATATTATGATTTTACACATATACATGCAATTTTTTTGCGGTTATCGCTTTTAACACTTTCATTATAATGCAGGGATATTGCTGTATCAATGCGCAATTTGCCTAAATAAAAAAGCAATATAAATTAAATTTGATTGTTTTTACAAATATAATTTTAGTCTTATGTGCACATTGTCAATAAAAAATGACAAAACAGTGTCATCTTAATATGCTATATGCACAAAAACGCAATATATATAAAAATCTAAGCAAGATAAATATTGTTTAAAGCGTTTAAAACGATATACTGAAATTGCAAGGGAATCGCGATGGAAATTGCTTTCCTACAGCAAAGAAAGAGATTATTTAATTTTTAGGAGGATAACATGAAAAAAGCACTTAGTTTAGTACTTGCCGCTGCATTGTCGCTGACTGTGTTTGCCAGCTGCGGCCAAAAGCCCGCCAGCACACCCGCCAGCACACCTGCCACCACACCCGAGAGCAAACCCGCCAGCAAACCCTCTGGGGATAAAGTTACATTGGTTTACTGGCCGATGTGGTCTGAAACCGAGCCGCAGGGCAAGGTGATTTCCGAGGCTGCTGCCGCATACACCGAGAAAACCGGCGTTGAAGTAGAAATCAACTGGGCTGGCGGTCGTGATACCCGCAAAACCTTGACACCGGCTTTGGATGCTGGCGAAGTGATTGACATTTTCGACGAAGATGTTGAGCGTGTAAACGGCACATGGGGCAAATACACGATGGACATCCAAGCGCTGTATGATGCTTCCGCTTTAAAAGGCAAGCAGAATGCTACATTAATTAAACTGGCCCAAGATCTTGGCGGCGGCAAGCTGCACAGCGTGCCTTACCAGCCCTCTACCTTTGTTACCATGTACAACAAAGGCGCTTTCGACAAAGCCGGCATCAAAGCCGTGCCGAAAACATGGGATGAGTTTATGGCAGCTTGCGAAGCTTTGAAAAAAGCTGGCTACATTCCTCTTACTGTTGACGATGCCTACATGGCCGCATTGTTTGGGTACATGATGGATCGCGTTGTTGGCGATGAAACAACCAAAGCAGTTGCCGCTGGCGATTTCTCGAATCCTGCCGTGCTGGAAACCGCAAAGGTTTTGGAAGACATGATCAAAAAAGGCTACATTGACCCGCGCGCAGCCGGCAATGCATATCCCGCCGGCCAAAGCAACATCGCTGACGGCAGCGTTGCAATGTACCTGAACGGCACATGGCTGCCCAACGAAATCAAAAAAGAAACACCTGCTGATTTCAAATGGGGCTCCTTTGCATTCCCCGGCGCTATCAAACAAGGCGGCGACGGCCCTGAGGCCAGCCAATTTGGCGCACAGTGCTTTGCTATCAACAAAGATACCAAGCACCCGCAAGAAGCCTTTGACTTTATCGAGTTTATGACAAGCGGCGAATGGGACCAGAAGCTGGCCACCGAAACATTGGGCGTGCCGATGGCAAACGATGCCAAATGGCCCGATGCGCTTGCCGAGGCGAAAGCCTGCTTTGATACCACCACAAAGCGTTTGACATGGGCTGTTGACATGGAAAACGATGCCAACGTGAACGCCGTTATCAAAGAGAACATGGCGAAAATGATTGGCGGCAAAACAGACGCAAAGGGCTTTGCGGATGCATTTG
>JAGPHI010000292.1 GCA_018055565.1 Oscillospiraceae bacterium
GCATAAGCTGCCGCATGCTATTGTACAGCGTTTGGCGTATGGCAAACGGGTAACTTGCCAAAAGCTGCAACTTTGAGCATATAATAAAACCCCCTGCAAAAACGCAATCAAACAGCGTTTTCGCAGGGGGTTTTTACATAAAATACATGGCTATTATCGTTTGCCGATGCGCGGCGTGGCATCCGTGAAGCCGGATTCCAGCGTGGTATCCATTGTAAGCGATTTGGCTGACCCACGCGCAACACAGTTGATAGGGTCATCGGCCACATAGGTTTTTACCTTCAGCTTGCGCTCGCAATAAGATGGAAGGCCTTTTAAAAGCGCGCTGCCGCCTGTAAGGCAAATGCCCTCGATAAAAATATCCCCCGCCAGCTCCGGCGGCGTTTTTTCTAAAACGCTGTGTGCGGTGGCAACAATCTGCTCTACACAAAGCAAAATCGGCTCGTATATATCCGCAGTGTTTACGGTAATGCGCTGCGGCAGGCCCGTAACCAGATTGCGCCCTTTTACCTCGGCGGTTTCAAAATAGTCTAGCTGTTCGTCGCAGCAGCCAACTGTTTTCTTCAGCTGTTCGGCTGTTTTTTCGCCGATAACTAAATTAAATTTTTGGCGAATGTGCTTCACGATTTCTTCGTCATACGTATTGCCTGCCACGTTGACAGAAGCCGAGCGCACCTTGCCGCCAAGCGCGATAACTGCTACATCGCTGGTGCCCCCGCCCATATCAATTACCATATGGCCGTGCGGCTGCGTAATGTCGATGCCTGCGCCAAGCGCCGCGGCAATTGGCTCGTCGATTAAAAACACCTGCCGCGCGCCCGCGCTAACAACGGCCTCCACCACGGCATTGGCCTCGATACCTGTGATGGCAGAGGGCACACACACCGCCACGCGCGGCTTGATTAAATGCGAATCATATACCTTGCCGATAAAACGGCGAATAAGCTCTTTGGTGAGCAGGTGATTGGAGATAACACCGTCTTTTAAAGGGCGGATGGCAGAAATGTTTGCGGGCGTGCGCCCCACCATAGCAAACGCATCGTTGCCAACGGCCAGCACCTGCTGGCGCTTGGTGTCTACCGCAACAATGGTGGGCTCATTGAGTACGATGCCTTTGCCCTCCACGCTGATAATAATGGTGGTAGTGCCCAAATCAATGCCGATATCATTTTGTGCCACGGGCCCACTTCCTTCCTGTGTTATGGCGCTTGCCTATATACACGGCTATGCCAACGTAACAAAGCCCGCATTGCCTGTTGCAGGCGAAGATGCCTCATCGCCCGCCACCGCAATGCACACTGCCGAGCAGCCTTTTGCATTGGCCAAACGCACGGTTTTGGCACATTCGTTTACGGTAGCGCCAGTGGTTATCACGTCGTCCACCAGCAACACTTGCTTTCCGGCCAGCTGCTCAGGGCAAGCGGCTTCAAACGCGCCAATTAAATTGGCCCTGCGCGCATCGCCCCTAAGCTGCATTTGCGGCGTAGTATCATACGGTTTTATCAAAGCGCCCTTGATAAACGGAACGCCAAGCCGCTTTGCCAATGCGCTTGCAAGCAGCGCGGGCACATCATAGCCGCGGCGGCGCAGCTCTCGTTTGCCGGATGGTACGGCTACAATTATATCAAATACTGGTAAGGTTTTACAAGTGTTTATGGTAAAAAATAACTCTTGTGCAAAAAAGGCGGCCAAATCGACACGGCCTGCAAACTTAAAGCGCAAAATGGCGCCCTTTACGGGCGGCAGATATTGAAACGGCGCAAGCGCTACATCCACAAAACCCAGCGTATGCCGTGTTTTATCCAGCGCCTGCCCCGCTTCGCGGCGAACAGACGGCAGCGCAGCTTCGCATGCATCACAGCACGGCGCAAAGCCCAACACTGCATTGCAATAACCACAGCGCGGCGGAAAAAGGAGCTTTATCCAGAAATCGGCCGCTTGCAAGGCACGCCCTCCTTTAAAAATGCCGACAGGCAGGAAAAACGCAGCGTGTTCTTCACGCTGTGCACCATGCCCTCCAGCACCGACATTTGCCCTGCTAAAATGCACAGGCTGCGCGCGCGCGTAACGCCTGTATACAGCAAATTGCGATAGCACAGCTTTTGCGGCACCTCGGCAAGCGGCATGATCACCGCTGCAAATTCGCTGCCTTGACTTTTATGGATGGTGATGGCATAGGCCGTTTCCAGCTGCGCAAGATGCTCTTGCGTGTAGACGATGCGCCGATCCTCGCTGCGCACCACAAGGCCGCCGCCGCGCACATCCACAGCCTCGATAATGCCCATATCGCCGTTAAATGCACCCACGCCGTCTTCGCCGTTATCGCGCGTAAACTGGATATCGTAATTGTTTTTGATTTGCATGACCTTGTCGCCCTCGCGAAACACGCGCCCCATATGCGAAAGCTGTTTTTTTGCGGGTGTGGGCGGGTTTAACAGCTCTTGCAAGCGGGTATTAAGCGCCACGGTGCCAAGCGGGCCAATTTTGGTGGGGCAAAGCACCTGAATATCGGTGATGGCATTGTAATGATAGGCATCCGGCAAGCGCTGCGCCACCAGCGTGCACACAAGCTGGGCACAGG
>JAGPHI010000293.1 GCA_018055565.1 Oscillospiraceae bacterium
GCAGGATAAAGCCATAATCCGCTGCGTGCGCGCGCAGCCAGGCAAAAGCGGGCGTTTGGTCAAAATCCTGCGTTAAATCGCTATGCGTTTTATACCAATCGGCCGACACAATGTCTGCCGCAAGGCCTAGATTGTGCTCGCTTGTGCCGGGGCGCGCCACCCATTTGGCGGCTTCGGCTTCGGCTTCGTTTTGCGCAAGGCCTTTTTCTTTATAAAAATTTGTTTTGCGTTCAAACAGGGCTTTTTGGCGCGAAATGCTTCGATAAGCAGACACTAAGTACAGCTTATTGCCCGCGCTTTCGGCGTCTGCCAGCATGGCTTCCAGTGCTTTTGCGGCGCGCGCATCAAAGGTGCGGTTATCATAGCCGCGGATTTCTGCGGTGTCGACCGAAAAGTTTTCGGGCAGGGGATTAGCGGCGTTTACCACGCGCAAAGCCCATTTTTCATCCTCTGTTGTGGCATTAGCCACAACAGAGGATGACATAGAGTGCGAGGTGGAGCCGGGCATCATAGAAGACGAGCCGGGCATCATGGACGAAGAACCGGGCTTCATGGACGAGGACGACGAGCTGCTGTTATCCCACCAACAGCCAGTGAACATTGCGCACGCCATAATGGCGCACAGCGCGAGAAGCATGATTTTCTTAGGCAAATTACAAAACTCCTTTTTTAGGGTCTGCTTGATAACACAGACCGGAGTTATCAAGCAGGCCTATTGTAAATCGCCGGTCAAGGTGAACACAGACGCAAGCGCCGCAATCGGCGCTGTTTCGCAGCGCAAAATGCGTTTGCCGAGGCCAATTGTTGTGCAGCCTGCGGCTGCGGCGCGCATGGCCTCATCGGGGGCAAAGCCGCCCTCGCTGCCTGTAATCACACACACGGTTTTTACGCCGTGCAGCCGGCTATGTAGGCTTTCGCCGCCGGCCTCGTAACAAAAAAATGCCGCTTCGCATTCTGCCGCTTCGCGCAGCATGACGTCAAAGGTAAGGGGCATCGAAACGGTGGGGATGATGCCGCGGCCGCTTTGCTTTGCGGCTTCGCGCGCAATGCGGTTGTAGCGCAGGTTTTTTTCTTCCTCTTTTTTAGGTGTTACTACGCAAAATTTACTAAAAAACGGCACAATGCGCACCGCGCCAAGCTCGGTGGCCTTTTGAATAATCCATTCAAGCTTTTCTTGCTTTGGATATCCTACATATACTGTAACCCGCACACGGGCCTCCGATTCACTGGGCGCAAAGGAATTTACTGCCAAAAATACGGCATCGGCGTCAAAAGCCGATACCGTACATGCGTAATCAATGCCCTTTCCGTCGCACAAAATCACGGCTTCGCCCTGCTTTGCGCGCATCACGCGGGAAAGATGCCGCGCGTCATCGCCGCGCAGCACCGCTGTGTTTTCGTTGACTTCCTCGGTAAAATAACGGTGGGGCATTGCTTTTTCCTCCTGTTTTTCGCCGCGCTGGCGCGCAAGGGCTATGCTTCGGCCATTTGCATTGTAAAGCGCAGCTCTGTTTGCAAAGCGGGCTTTGCGCTAAGATGTAAAAGCGTGGCGGTAAGGGCCTCGCCATGATGCCCAGCAAACGTTTCGCTGTGCAGCGAGGGCGTCAGCGCCGAAGCGTCGAAATGCAGCGTAAGCGCTTCGCCGTTTCGGGCAAACACCGCTTTGCCATTGCCAAGCGTAACGGTGCCCAGCGTTGCAAACACCTCGGTAACATCGCCCGCCGCAGAAAAGGCAAAACGATCGGCCAGCGTTACTGTGCCATCTGCCTCTACGTGAAATGCGCGATGAAAGGCCGTAAGCGTGCTGCATGCGTAGCAGCCGTTTACGTCCAGCGAAAAGCCGTTTTCGCTGGCAGTTTCATTGGCGCAGGCAAAATCCGCGCCCGCCGCCTGCAAAAGCCCGTTAATGATGGGCACATTGTGGCTGCGCGAGGCGTTTACAAAAACCTCGTAGCGTTGCTCGCTAAAATATTTGGCATCGTATTCGCCGGCACCAAAATCGCACAAAAGCTGTACGCCGTTTTTGGCAAGAAAAAACGAGCCGCCGTCGTTATGGTTATGGCTTTCGCCATTATGCCCGCCTTTTGCCGCAAGGCATACGGCTTTGCGCCGCAAAATAAACCATTTTGCGTTTTGCGCATAGCGCATTTCGTCTTTTGGCAGGCCAAAAACCGCGTTTTCGTCATACCATAAAAAGTCGCGCAGGGCAAGGCAATAGCGCGCGCAAGTATCCTGCAAAACAGGGGCCGCCACGGCAATATCGGGAATCACAGAGCCCGGATAGCGCCGCGCAAGATAGCACGAAAGCCCCATGCGATATCGCCCGGCTTCGCCGCCGTCTGAAAAGCTGATGGTGCCGCCTTTGCCAATGTAAAACAGCGATTGGCTGCGCGCAATGGCCTCTACCTTTGCATTTGCAAATAAATCGATAACGCCGTTTGTGCGTTTATACAAAAGGTCGGCAAAGCAGGTAAAAAAGCCAAAGCCATAGCTCCAGTAATCCACACCCTCCACGCAAACGCCATCCTCGCCAAACGACGAAAGATATACCTGCATGCAAGACATTGCGCGGTGCAAAAT
>JAGPHI010000025.1 GCA_018055565.1 Oscillospiraceae bacterium
AAGCGACGCTTCGTACGATTCTTCGGTGTAATCCATAAAAATGGCTTTGATAATGGCGCGCTCGCCAATGCTTTCAGAGCCTGCACAGGCCGTTAATATAAACGCCGTGCCAACAAACAGCAGCGCTTTAAACAATTTTTTCATATTCGCCTCGTGTAGCAGGTGCATATAGCATGCTTGCAATGGCTAAAAGCACCGTAAAAATAGATAGCCCCGCCGTTACAATCGGCTGCGGCAATGCATAAATCAACAAAGAAAACGCGGCAGTTGCACATAGGCCGATCACCATGCGCGTGCGCTTATCCGCCAATAACGCTTCGCTTACCATACACGCTGCACCAATAAAGGCCGTTAGCTTTAAAAATGCAGCCAAAACCCAGATGGCAATGTGCACAGCATCCAGACGCTTAAATACCGATACCCCACCAAGACGCGCCAATGTTTGCGCAGGCTGGGTTACCTGCGTGGCAGAGGAGCCCATGACTAGCTCCCCAAAAACAGTAAACAGCACAAAAGATAGGCTGACGGCCAAAATTACTTGTGTAAAGCCTTTTTGCTTTTCAGTAAAATTGCCTTTAAAAAGCACAAAAAACAATAATATTTCCGGCGCAAAATTTAAATTTTGCAAAAAATTGTTTTTGATGTTTTGTATGGGATTTGGCGCATACGACAGATTTTCAAGGCGCATATCTTTTGCGTTAAATAGAAAAATCAGCGTAAACGAAAGCACCACCAGCCATAAGATTACATCGGCCGTTCTTCCAAGCGCGCCAAGCCCCGTTTTAATTGCAAACGAGGCCGTTAAAAGAAACAGCACAACAAAAACCACACTGGAAAGGGTTTTGCCGGATATAAAACGATAAAATTGTTCTGTTCGCACCAATGTGTTGGCCGCCGACAGCAAAAACAGCATGCAATACAGCGCGGCAAAGCCTTTGCCGAAAGCGGATTTTGTAAATATTGCACTGGTTTTGCTTTGCCAAAGCGGCGTAAAAACCAAAATGGTAAATAGCCCTATTAAAATAATGGCAGGCACCGCGCTTTGCGCGCCAAAGGCACTTGCGCCGTAAAGCGGGCGGATAACAATATCAACTGCCATTGCAAGAAAAACCATTACTTTTGCTTGCTGGCAGGAAAGCTGCGTGTGCATACACAATCCATTCCTTTTTGATTATTTTGCAAGATGCCTATTGCAAATCATTTTTGTTTTGAACGCCGGGCAGCTTTTTCACGGAAAATTGATTTTTACTAAGCGTGCGCCAGCTTGCGCGCAAAATGCCGTCTTGCCAAAAGCCTTTGCCAGAAGGGGTAATCGGTGAAGTATAGGGAACGCCAAAGCTGTCCATGCCGCAAATATTAAACAGCATCACTGCAAACAGCAGTATAATGCCCAGCGGCCCCAAAATGCCGCCCGCAAGAATAAATAAAAGCCGCAGCACCGTTACAGGCTCATACAGCGCCGGCACCACAAAGGTGCAAATGGCCGTCATGGCAGCCACAATCACAATGGGCGTACCGATAATCCCTGCGCTGACGGCGGCATCCCCCACAATCAGCGCCGCCACAAGGCTTACGGAATGCCCAATTGCTTTTGGCAGGCGCAGGCCTGCTTCTCTGATAATTTCCAAAAGCAGCGTAATAAATAAAGCCTCCATAAAAAGCGGCATTGGCGTGGCGCCTTCAGATGCGGCAATTTTGTATAAAAGCTGCCCTGGGAAAAGCTCTGGCGTAAAATTGGCCACCGAAACAAACACACCCGGCAGCAGTATCGCCAAGAAAAATGCGCAATATTTTAGCACGCGAATAAACGATGCAAAATAGGCTTTGGCCGAATAATCATCCATGCTTTGAAAATTTTCGCTGAAAAAATAGGGCACAATCATGGCAAATGGCGTGCCATTGGCGATAACCACAATTTTACCTTCGCAAATTTTGGCGGCTGCGGTGTCTGGGCGCTCTGTGTATCCAACAGCCGAAAAAAACGAAAAACCTCGTTGATGCAAAAACGGTGCAAGATATCCCGTGTCGAACACAAACGGCAGCTTGGCTTTTTGCAAGCGCTTGCGCACCTCTATTAGCAAATCCTGCTGCACAAGCGAGGCATCATAGCAAAGCGCGATATCGGTTTTTGTGCGTTCGCCTACGGTAAGCGTTTCCGTGCGCAGCTCGGTGTTGCGGATTAAGCGCCTTATCAGGCTGATATTAACGCGAATTAATTCGCAAAAGCCCTCGCGAGAGCCCCTGATATTGCCTTCTCCGCTTGGCTCCTGCACAGAGCGAAACTGCATGCTTTGCGTAGAAATGACAAGCCCTGTATTTACACCGTCTAATAAAATCACGCTGGTGCCGGCTGTAAGCTGGGCGCGCAGCTCATCCTTTGTGTGCACGAGGCTGCGTTCCATCGGTATCGCGGTGTTGTGGAAAATAAAATCAAATGCATCTTTGGACGTTTTGGGTGTGATTTCGGGTTTTGAAAGCGAATCAAGCATCATAATCCATAATCGTTCAATGCTAGAGAGGTTTTCAAACATGCATATGCATCCCGCAAATCCAAAAAGCGAAATGTCTTTTGTGTAAAAATCCACCGAATCGCCAAACATATTTTTTAAAATGGCCTTATTGTACACAAGGCTTTCCGAAAGCGTTTCTTTCAAATTGGCTCATCCTCTTCCCTTTTTCATCGCTGATAGTATAGCAACAAGCGTTTGAATTTAAACAGTTGTGCCCACAATAGCAATGTAAAACAAGAAAAGGATTGTGTGCATATGAATATTTTAATTTTCAGAACAGTGCTTGTTTACGTGCTGATTATCGCCGCCATGCGTTTAATGGGCAAAAAGCAGCTGGGTGAATTGCAGCCATCGGAGCTTGTATCAACCATCTTAATTTCCAATCTTGCGTCTATTTCCATTGAATCCCCCGAGCTGCCATTGATTGGCAGTGTGGTACCCGTATTTTTGATTGTATCGATGGAAATTTTGCTTTCGGGGCTTTGCTTACGCTTTAACCCCATTGCGCGGCTTGTGTCTGGCTCGCC
The DNA here is from genome assembly GCA_018055565.1 of Oscillospiraceae bacterium. Classification (GTDB taxonomy): domain Bacteria; phylum Bacillota; class Clostridia; order Oscillospirales; family Ruminococcaceae; genus JAGPHI01. Next base: position 3,038 of record JAGPHI010000025.1, read on the forward strand.
AAAAATTGTGATACAAAAAGGCGTGGTAAACCAAAAAATGTTGCGCGAATTGCGTTTTACCCCAGACGATTTATTAGAAGCATTGCGCGCAAAAGACGTGTTTGATTTATCCGAAGTGGATTTTGCAGTGGTTGAAACAAACGGCAGTGTAAGCGTGTATAAAAAATTTGCTGCCGACACGCCGAAAAACGAGGATTTGAACGTGCGGCAAAGCGGAAAAGGCGGCCCTGTTTTGCCGCTTGTAATCAATGGCAATATCACAAATGAAAATTGCAAGTATTACGATAAAACCGCCGAATGGGTAACGCAAAGATGCAAAGAGCGACACTGTATACCAAGCGATGTGCTACTGCTTTTGTGCGACGCAAACGATGAAATCCATTTAATTAAAAAAGAAAAAGCCGCGAACAAATAGCCCAATGGGCATTTGCACACAGCTTTTAATGAAACAAAGGGGTTTTGTGTATGACAAGAATCTACGCTTCTATTGTAATACTAGCGCTGGTGGCAGCGCTGACATTTACCGGAAATTATGCGGTGAAAACGCATATTCACACGTTTTCAAATGCGCTGTCCGATATTAGCGCAGCGGCACAGGAAAAAGACTTTACAAAAACAAAGGCGCAAGCCGTAACGCTGATTGAAAACTTCTCGGCGCATAAGCATGTGCTGGAAATTTTTATTAAGCGCGATTATATCGCCAATTTGGCAGTAAATCTCAACGGCCTGCCCGCTTATGCAAACGAAGACAACGCCAGCGATTTACAAACCGAAATTGACAAAGCAAGCGCACAGCTTACCATGATGGAGCATTTATTTTTCCGTATTCTTTGAGCGTTTGCTTAAAAGCTCTTTCAATTCGTCCATAAAGGTATTGATGTCGCTAAACTGACGATACACCGAGGCAAAGCGCACATAGGCAACTTCGTCGATGCTTTTTAGTTCCTGCATGGCAAGCTCGCCAATGTAGATAGAGGAAATTTCGCGCTCGTAAGAGCTGAGCATCGTTTGCTCGATATTATCCACTGCATTTTCCAGCATTTTGTAAGTGACAGGCCGTTTTTCGCACGCGCGCAACAGCCCGTTTAACAGCTTTTGCCGATCAAACGCCTCGCGCGATTTATCTTTTTTAATCACCATCAAGGGAAAGGTTTCAATGACCTCGTACGTTGTGAAGCGTTTTGCACAAGTAAAGCATTCGCGCCGTCTACGGATACGTTCACCGTCGTCGGCGGGGCGCGAATCGATTACCTTAGATTCAGTTTCTCCGCAATAAGGACATTTCATGATATCATCCAACCTTTCAATATGCTTGCTGTATCTCCTGTACCGATATTGCCAGTTCCTGCGGTGTAGAAAACCCGTCGCGATAAAGCTCTACTAAAATATCTCCGTCAAACTGTTGCGCTTTTAATGTTTGAAACAGCGTTTTAAAATCCACAGTGCCGCGAAAAGGCAATACACAATCGTTCTGTGCTTGCGCATCGCTTAAATGCACATGACGGATTTTCCCGCACATTGCCGCTAGCATGTCTGCCTCGGGCACAGCTGCACGCCGCATCTGCTTTGTGTCTAGCAAAAAAGATACTTCGTCATGCAGCGCGCTGCGCAGCGCATAGATATGTTCAGGATGTCCGCATTTGCAGCGCACCACATTTTCGTAGCATAAATCTACACCATAGCTTGCCGCAACCTTGCGCAACTGGGCATATTTAAAACAATGCTCGCTAAACGGATACGGATTTTGCGCAAACATGCCGTGAAACGCCATTTTGTGCACGCCCAGCTTTTCGCACGCAGCAAAATATTTTCGATACAGACGAATGCCGTCCGTGAAACGTGTTGGATAATCCGTAGCAAATAAAAAGGATTCCAGCTCACAGGAAAAAGGGTGCAATGCAGTAATCACTGTGCCGTGCTTTTCTGCTTGTGCTTTAAGCGCAGCGATGTAACGCGGCGAAAGCTCGCTAAAGGTATTGACGAATACCTCTGTATAGTTTATGGAAAGCCCTTGCAGCGTTTGCAAGGCAGACATGGTATCCATTGGATACAAACACGCGGTTGAAACGCCAAAATGCATACTGACACCTTCTTACTGCTATTATGGCATATTTAAAGCGATTTTGCAACTGAAAAAACCGCCAAAACGCCTTTATACGGCGCTTTGGCGGTTTTTATAGATTTGGTTTATGCCTTTTTACGCACAGGATGCTTTTTGAGCTTATGGTTTTCCCATTCAACCCACAGCGGGCCGGCAATGCAAATGGTGCTATACACACCGGAAATCATGCCGATAATGAGTGGGAACGCAAAGGTGAAGATGCTGTCAAGCCCAAATATCGCCGAAACAATACATACCACGCCCAGCGCCAGCACTGTAGAAATAGTGGTATTCACAGAGCGCGTAAGGCTTTGGTTGATGCTCACGTTCACCAGCTCTTCAAACGGCATTTTATCGCCTAAAAGCTGACGGTTTTCACGCACGCGGTCATAAATAACCACTGTATCATTGATCGAATAACCCAAAATTGTAAGCAATGCGGCAATGAAATTGCCGTTTAAGGGAATGCGCATGATTACAAAAACGCCAAAGATAATAATCAAATCATGCACAAGCGCCACCACAGCCATGCTGCCCGCGGGCCAGCCGCCGATTCGCTTAAAGCGAATGGCAATATACACCAAGATTAAAAGGCTTGCCGCCACAACGGCCACAACGCTTTTGGCAAAAAACTCTTTACCGATAATGGGGTTTACATTGCTAACGGAAAGCTGTGTAAATGCATTGTCGGGATATGCGGCGTCCAGTTTTTCTGTAAGCGCCTCCAGCTTTTCTGTAGACACTGTTTCGGTGCCGGGCAGCGACAAAATGATGGTTTTGTCGCCCGTGGCAACATTGTTACCAGTTTGCACGCTTGTGCCGCCGCCTAAAACGGATTGTGCATCCTTTGTCAGGGTTTTCACATCCAGCTCGCCATGATAGCCATAGGTCAGCATTGCGCCGCCCTTAAACTGGATATCCATCTGCACGCCAAATACTAAGCACGACAATAAAATAATGCCAATTAACGCAAGAGAAAAAATGAAGTATTTTTTGCGATTACCGATAATATTAAACGTTTTATTTTGCATCTTTCTTCCCTCCGTACAGCACAGGATTGCGCAAAGGCTTCAGCTTGGAAACGCCTTTCAGCATAATGCGCGTAGAAATAACACCGAATAGGAAGTTGAGCAGAACGCCTACCAGTAAGGTGTAGCCGAACGAATAGATTGTGCCAGCAGTAGACGGGCCAAACGCAAAGAACAACGGGCTGAGCATCTTTGCAAAGAAGCCGTCTGTGGGGCCAAACGCGCCCATGAGCATAATGGCAACAATAATGATGGTAACATTGCCATCAATAATCGGAGAAAGGCCGCGGATGAAGCCGTTTTGAATGGCACCATCCAGTGTTTTGCCTGCACGCACTTCTTCTTTAATGCGCTCGGCGGTAATGACGTTTGCGTCAACGCCCATGCCGATTGCAAGGATAATACCCGCGATGCCCGGCAAGGTAAGCGTGAAGCTGTTCATGCCGATTAAGTAGCCCGAAACACATGCCAGTGTTGCCGCCACCTGCCCAATTAAAGCAATGGTGGCCACAGCGCCGGGCAAACGGTAGTTGGCAATCATAAAGATTGCAACTAAAGCAAACGCAATCACGCCCGCAAGCACCATTGCCTCCAACGATTTTGCGCCGAGGCTGGGGCTGATGGTGCTATAGCTTTCGGCAGAAAGCGCAAAGGGCAATGCGCCCGAATTGATTTTGTTGGCAAGTGCCACTGCTTCGTCGCGCGCTTCTTCGCCTGTGCCGCCCAGCGTAATCATGGCATTGCCATCAGTAATCGCCGTTTGCACGGTGGGATTAGAGATCATGGTGTCATCCATCCAAATGGAAATGATGCCATTTCCGCCCGCTGCTTTATCGGCGGCAAGGCGCGTTGTTGCTTCGGCAAACTTTTCTTTGCCAGAGGGCATCAGCTTTAACGACACATAATATTGGCCGTAGTAGCCACTTTTAGGGTCATTATCAATGGCAGGAATCGCCTGTTCAATATCCGCGCCCTCGATAACCACTTTTTCCAGCGTGGTGCCAACCGGCTTGCCGGTAGCGTCGCGCTCGTCCCCTTCGCGGAACGTTAGCACGGCCGTGGCGCCAATTTCTTGAATGGCGGTTTCGGGATTAAACTCTGTTTCGCCCTCTTTCCACGGAAAACGAACGATAATACGGTCTTTATTAAAGTCTGTATACACTTCGTTATCCGTGATATTCAGGTTGACAAGACGCTGCTTGATGACAGATTCTGCTGCGCTCATCTGCGTATCCGTAGCGTCAACACCGTTTGCGGGCATAAATGTAACGTCTACGCCGCCGCGAATATCAATGCCAAAGCGAATGTCCTTTGCCCCTTTAATCCAGGTAGTTGTGGTATCGCCGTATTGCGTGCTTACGCCAAAAAATGCAGTGTAAGCAAAACAACCAATCAGCAGCGCTACAACAAAAAACTGCCAGGGCTTGCCTTTTGTTTTCATGGGTGTCCTCCAAGAATTTATTATTTATTCAGCTTGTAAAAGCTTTTCAACCGTAGCCAGCTTTACCGCAAGACACAAAAGCCGCATAGCGGGCTCTAGCTCTTTCAGCGGTGGAAATGTTGGTGCAAGGCGAATATTGCTGTCTTGCGGATCCACACCATATGGAAACGCGGCGCCTGCGCCCGTAAAGGTAACGCCTGCCTCTTTGCAAAGCTGCACTACGCGTTTTGCACAGCCGTTTTGCGTGTAAAGGCTTAAGAAATAGCCGCCATTTGGCTTTGTCCAATGTGCGATATCATCGGTAAGCTCTTGCGTTAAAATTTGCATGGTCAGTTTAAATTTGGGCTCGATAATCGCGCGATGCTTTTGCATATGTGCCGCGGTGTTTGCCGCATCTTGCAAAAATTTTACATGTCGCAGCTGATTTAGTTTATCAAAACTAATCAGCATTGTAAACATTTGCTCCATAATGTAATCCAGATTATGTCTGCTTGCGGCAAGCGCGCCCACGCCCGCGCCGGAAAAGGTAATCTTACTGGTAGAGCAAAACAAAATCGGCCTATCCTCATGCCCTGCCGCGCGGCATTCGTCTAAAATATTTAAGCACACATCCGGCGTATCGGTAAGGTGATGCACGCAATAGGCAT
>JAGPHI010000294.1 GCA_018055565.1 Oscillospiraceae bacterium
ATCGGGGTATCGATGGAAATTGCGTCTGTAATCACTGGGCTTTTGCTGCTATTTTCGGCATGCGGCACCTATATTCGGCACCTTGCACGTCGCAGTAAAGACAGGCTGGACGAAGCGGCCTTTGAAATGCGCAAAAAGTAGCGTGAACAATCAGTTTTGGCGTGGGGAATTGAATCAGCGTGAAAACGCTGTTTTCACGCCGGGTTTTGAACCTTGCACGCCAAAGAAGCGTGCATTCGGCTTCGCCGAAACGGTTCAATTCCCCAGAAAGGAATGAATATTAATATGGATACTGTAATTATCAACGGTCTTTCCTTTGCTTTGCCGCTTTTCATTATCGCAATCGGCGGCATTTATTCCGAGCGCTCGGGCATTACCAATTTGGCGCTAGAGGGGCTTTTGGGCTTCGGCGCGTTTACGGGCGCATTGGTGGCCGTGCTTGTTGCGCCGTCGTTTGCGCCGGGCTCGCAAATGCCGATGTACATCGCATTTATTATGGCAATGGCGGGCGGCATGCTGTTTTCGATGCTGCATGCGCTTTTGTGCATCAAATTTAAAGCCAATCAAGTAATCAGCGGCGTGGTAATTAATATTTTGGCGATGGCGCTGACCACGTTTTTTACAAGCCAAGTAAACGCCCTTTTGTTTGGCAAACCGTCTAACAAATTTGTGCTCACGGCTTCGCAGCGCATCACCGTGCCGATTTTAAGCGACATTCCTGTTTTGGGCGCCATTTTTACCGATTTTTACGCGTTTGAAATCATCATCATCGCCGTGGCGCTGATTGCTTGGTTTGTGCTATACAAAACGCGTTTTGGCATGCATTTGCGCGCATGCGGCGACAACCCACACGCCGTGGACGCAGCAGGCATCAGCGTTTCGCGCGTGCGGTTTTTTGCGGTTATGGTGTCGGGGGCACTGTCGGGGCTGGGCGGCATGTGCTTTGCTTACTCCATGTCGGCCAATTTTTCGCAAAGCATCTATGTGGGCTTTGGCTATCTGGCCATCGCGGGGCTCATTTTTGGCAACTGGACGATATTGCCCTCGCTGGCCGCGTGCTTATTATTCGGCTTTGCGCGTTCGGGCGGGTATAAGCTGGTAGAGATTATGCAAATGCCTGTCAGCTTTTCGGATCTTGCCATGACGCTGCCGTATATTGTCACCTTGCTTTTGCTGGTGTTCTTTTCAAAATCCAATCGCGCGCCGCGCGCACTTGGCGAGATATACGATAAAGGAAAGCGCTAATACACTAAGCGGCTGCCTGTAAAATGGACAAAGCCATTTTACAGGCAGCCGCCCTACTTTTGCATGAAGAAACCCGCTTTGGCATATCGTTTAATGCATGGGATTATCGTAAAACTAAAAGAAAGCATGGTAGATTTATGTTGGATATTATCAACGCCGCCATTTTAGGCATTATAGAGGGCATCACCGAATGGCTGCCCATCTCCAGCACTGGCCATCTGATTTTGGCCGAAAACTTTTTCCCTTTGCGCGGCGCAAGCGAAGCATTTAAAGTGCTGTTTGACGTGGTGATACAGCTTGGCGCTATCTGCGCAGTGATTTTACTGTTTTGGAACAAGCTTTGGCCGTTTTCGATGAATAAAGAGCAGCACTATATCAAAAAAGATATTTGGTCGCTTTGGTTTAAGGTGCTGGTGGCCATTGTGCCAACTGTGCTGATTGCCCTGCCGCTGGACGACTGGTTTAACGCGCATTTTTACAATTGGCAAACCATTGCGTTTACGCTGATTTTTTACGGTGTATTGTTTATTCTTGTGGAAAACTGGCGCAAAGGTAAACCCGCGCTTACAAAGCATTTGCCCGATTTAAGCTACAAAACCGCGTTTTGCATCGGCCTGTTTCAGGTGCTGTCCGTGATCCCAGGCACCTCGCGTTCGGGCGCAACCATTTTGGGGGCGCTTGTGTTGGGCGTGGCGCGCCCCGTTGCCGCAGAATTTACGTTTTTTCTGGCCATCCCCACCATGTTTGGCGCCAGCCTATTAAAAACCGTAAAATTTATTGCCGGCGGCGCTGCCATTAGCGGCGCAGAAATGGCCATGCTGGCCACGGGCTGCCTTGTGGCGTTTGCGGTATCGCTTTTTGCCATCGGCTTTTTAATGCGCTATGTGAAAAAACACGATTTCAAGGTGTTTGGCTGGTATCGCATCGCACTGGGCATCGTGGTAACGGCATACTTTTTGCTGCTGGCAAAATAGCATCGGCTTGTAAAAACAGCGCTTGCTTATTGCGGCTGGCGGTTGATTTTATCGCACCGATGCCCCTACACGCATTGCACGCCGCTTGCTTTGCCGCGGCTGTTTGCGGCACCTGTTTTCTATAAAACACTTAATATGCAATAAACACCCCCGCTACGCTGCTTGCCCCCACGGCTGCCGCAAGGCGGGGATATTGCGTGTCGGCGGCAGCCAGCAAATAGGCGCGTGCAGCAGCGCCGATGCCCAGTGCTGCACATAGCGACACTGCGGCCTTTGCCCAAAGAGCACGCGCCTGTTTTTGCGGCATCGGCCAAAATTGTGCAAGCAGCGCGGCTTGCTGCGCTTTATCTAAATGC
>JAGPHI010000295.1 GCA_018055565.1 Oscillospiraceae bacterium
CCTCTAGGCCCAAAAGATTGCACGCCGACGCAAACGAAAAGCGCGTGCGGGTGGAATTGTCGCGGAAAATGCTAATGCCAAGCCCGCTTTCAAAAATTTTGGTGGAGATATTGTTTGCGCGCATATAGCGCAGCGCATCCGCCACAATAAACACGGCTTTCAGCTCATCAATGGTTTTTTCCCATGTTAGAAAAAAATCGTTTTCATACATTTCTTTGAAATGCAGCGCATTGAGTTGGTCGATATAGCTTTGCAAGGTTTTATCCATTTTTTTCTCTCCTTAAAATGATATTTTGTTGTATGGTGCATCGTTTAGAAGTCAGAGGTCAGAACGAGGAAGCGGCGCATCGCGCGTTTAACCATAAATCGTGTATTTCGGGCGGATATGGAATCCGCCCCTACGGTTTTTGCCAACGTTCAAGATTGAAATCCGCGCCGGTTCCTATTCTCTAATCCCTATTCCCTAATCTCTATTCACAATACGCGGTGGGCAGCGCCGCATACACGGCGGCACAAGTTACCAGATCCTGCTTCCATGTTTTCTCGTTGGGGGCATGCGCCTCGGCCTCGGCGCCGGGGCCAAAGCCGATACAGGGGATGCCGTTTCGGCCCATAATGGACACGCCGTTTGTTGAAAACGTCCACTTATCGGTAAGCGGGCGGGCCGCGCGCATAGCCACAGTGGGCGCAGCGCCGATGCGCTTGTTACCATACAGTGCGGTATACACGGTTTGCATTGCCTTTGTTACCGCGTGCTCCTCGGGGATAACCCATGTGGGGAAATAGCACTCGATGGGATATACACAGCCCGTATAGGAGGGGCGGTCGTACTGATACATCGACACCGTTACGTCTTTGCCGTATTTTTGCACAGCGGGCAAAGCGCGGATTTCATCAAGGCAGCTTTCCCATGTTTCGCCCGCCGTCATGCGGCGATCCAGCGACACCGCGCACGAATCGGCCACTGCGCAGCGGCTGGGGCTTGTGAAAAAGATTTCCGAAGCCGTAATGGTGCCGCGCCCCAAAAATTGCGCTTCTTGCCATTGCGCATTGTGTTTTTCGTCCAGCATTTTGGCAAGGCCTTGAATATCAGTGGCATCGGCGGCGTTTTCGTTTAGCGCGCGCACATTTTGCAAAATGTCGGCCATTTTATAAATGGCATTATCGCCGCGCTCGGGCGCAGAGCCGTGGCAAGACACGCCCTTTACATCCACACGGATTTCCATGCGGCCGCGCTGGCCGCGATAAATGCCGCCATCTGTAGGCTCGGTGGATACCACAAATGCAGGGCGCACCTTGTCTTCATTGATAATATACTGCCAGCACAGGCCGTCGCAATCCTCTTCTTGCACTGTGCCTGTTACCAGCACGGTGTACTTGTCGGATAAAAGACCCGCGTCTTTCATAATTTTGGCACCGTACACCGCCGATACAATGCCGCCCATCTGGTCGGACGTGCCGCGCCCGCCGATTTCCGTGTCGGTTTCGTAGCCGTCGTAGGGGTCAAATGTCCAGTTGGCTTTATTGCCGATGCCCACCGTGTCGATGTGCGCGTCAAAGCCAATTAGGGTTTCGCCTGTGCCCATATAGCCCAGCACATTGCCCATGCCGTCTATCACAACCTTGTCAAAACCCAGTTTTTCCATCTCGCGCCGAATGCATTGGATGTGCTCGTGTTCGCCGCAGCTTTCGCCCGGATAGTGCACCAAATCGCGCAAAAATTTGGTCATGTCTGTTTCATAGCCCTCGGCCAGCGCTTTGATTTTTGCATAATCCATCTCAATACCTCCAATGTTTTACAATCGTGTGTATGCCCGCCCGCAATCGTTAATAAGCCGTGCTTTCTTTGCCATTCCATACCACTTGCCGATAATTTTCGGGGTCGGTGTCGCCCTCTGTGGAAAACAGCAGCACCTTGCTTTGTGCATCAAGGCCGATGGCTTCGCGCAGCGGCTTGTATGCGTCGTTTTCCAGCAGTGTGGCCACAAGCCCCATGCCCACAGCGCCCGATTCACCAGAGATCACCTGTGCATCGCCTTTTACGGGCGCCGCCAGCATGCGCATGCCCTTTGCGGCCACCCAGTCCGGGCACGACACAAACACCGCAGCATGATTTTTTAATATGTCCCAGGAAATGGTGTTTGCTTCGCCGCAGGCAAGCCCTGCCATCATGGTTTGCAAATCGCCATCCACGTTTTGCGCTTCGCCGCTGCCAAGCTTTGCGCTTTTGTATAAGCAAGCGGCTGCCGCCGCTTCCATCACCACCACGGTGGGCGGGTTTTCGGGATACAGATTGGCAAAATAGCCCTGCACTGCCCCCGCAAGCGAGCCCACGCCCGCCTGTATAAAAATGTGTGTGGGCCGCTTTGCCGCAAGCGTGGCCATTTGCTCGGCCGCTTCGCTTGCCATCGTGCCATATCCCTGCATAATCCACGCGGGGATTTTTTCATATCCATCCCATGCGGTGTCCTGCACCATTACGCCGTGCGGGGTTTTTGCGGCAAGGGCATTTGCGCGGCGCACGCATTCGTCATAGTTTACTTCCTCAATGCTCACCTTTGCGCCCTCGGC
>JAGPHI010000026.1 GCA_018055565.1 Oscillospiraceae bacterium
CCCGGTAATGCATTTGACAGCGTAAAGGTGCCTGTGTTTGGCGGCGGCGAAAAAGAGCTGGGCAAGATGGACGTGAGCGTGCCGGATTTTACGGTGCTTTTGCCTGCGGGCTACACAAAAGATGATTTAAAGCTGCAATATGCCGTGCCCGAAAAATATGTAATCGGCCAGCCTTTTGCACCCAGCTTTACGGTTTCGCTAAAAGAAGAGAATGGCGTGATGGGCTCGGTGCTTGCCACTTATCCGATGCAGGCAGGCAGCCTCGGCGAGATTTTGGCGCGCAATACAGGCGCGATAACCCCAATTAAAACAAAAAGCGGCGGCGGCGCGTCGTGGCCGCTTGCGCTAACTGTAGCGGCCTGCATCTTTTTGGTGCTTGTGGCGCTGTTTGCGGGGCGCGTGGGCTATGTGGCGTATGTGCGCGCCCAGCGTAAAAAGAAAAAACTGGAGCATTTGCGCCACCTTTACGGCATGAATGCCCCGTCTATGATGCCGCAAACCTATGCACAAAAACGCCCCGCATACGCAAATGCACAGCGCGCGCCGCAGCCCCAAAGGGGCTATCCCTCTCAGCCCCGCAAGCAGGCCGCACAGGCCAATGCCGTGGTGGAAAGCAAGCTGCGCGTGGTAATCGGCGGCGGATACGAGCGCAAGGAAGCCGCACGGCAATAACCATATCAATCAATAGGAGCAATGCAGATGAAAAACGCACTTGTGGGTTATACGGGCTTTGTGGGCGGAAATATTGCCGCCGCGCACCCGTTTGACGGCCTTTACAATTCCAAAAATATTCAAGAAGCCTTCGGCCAAAAGCCGGAGCTTCTTATTTATGCGGGCTTGCCCGCGGCAAAATATCTTGCCAACACAGCGCCGCAAGAGGATTTGGCACTGTGCGAGGCCGCATTTGCGAACATCTGTGCCATACAGCCGCAGCGCTTGGTGCTTATCAGCACGGTGGATGTGTATCAAAACCCCTGCAAGGTAGACGAAAAAACGCCTATCGTGCAGCAAGGCATGCAGGCCTATGGCAAAAATCGCGCGCATTTAGAAGCGCTTGTGCGGGACAAATATCCCAATGCGCTGATTATCCGTTTACCGGGCCTTTTTGGCGCGGGCTTGAAAAAGAATTTTATTTATGATTTTATCACCATTACGCCGTTTATGCTGAAAAGCGAAAAATATGCCGAGCTATCGCAAAAATCTGCGCTTGTGCAGCGGCTGTATGCCCCCGCCAAAAACGGATTTTATCAGCTTTGCGACACGAGCGCAGACGAAAAAGCTGCTTTGCGCGCGTTTTTTGAGGCAAATGATTTTAACGCGCTTTCGTTTACCGATTCACGCGCGTATTATCAATTTTACGATTTATCCAATCTGTGGCGGGATATTGCATGGGCGCTTGCGGCCAACCTCACGCTTTTAAATATTGCCTGCGAGCCCATTGCCGCCGCCGAGCTATATGCACATCTTACGAAAGGCGGGGCCTTTTGCAACGAATTGCCCGCAGAGCCTGTGCAGTATGATATGCGCTCGGTTTACGACGCGCTTTATCACGGCGAGGGCGGATATCTATATAATAAGCAGGAAATACTTGACGAAATAGCCTCTTTCGTGAGAGAATTACAATAATACGTCTAATTTTTCAGCGCGGTGCAAAACTGTGCCGAGGAGGGTTTCATGCGGCTTTCTTTTTCTAATATCGGCTTTTTGCCCGAGGACGATGAAACGGCCTACGGGCTTTTGATGCGCTTGGGCTATGCAGGCCTTGAAATTGCGCCTACGCGCTTTGTGGGCGATGCGCCGTATGATCAATGCGCCGCAGCCGCCACAAAAGCAGCGGCGCTGCACGCGCAGTATGGCCTTTGCATTGCATCAATGCAAAGCATGTGGTATGGCATGCAGGGCAATATTTTTGTGCCGGATGATGCAGCGCGGCTTACGCAGTATACCGAAAAGGCTATTTTGTTTGCGCAGGCCATCGGCTGCAAAAGCATGGTGTTTGGCTGCCCCAAAAACCGCAATGTGCCAGATGGCAAAAGCGCAGCGGATGCACAGCCGTTTTTTGCGCATATCGCGGCCGTTGCAAACGCGCACGGCACGGCCATTGCCCTTGAGGCAAACGCGCCCGTGTACGGCACCAATTTTATCAATACCAGCGAAGCTGCATTTGCCTTTGCCCAAAATATTCCGCATTTAAAAGTGAATTACGATTTTGGCACGGTGCTGATGAATGGGGAAAGCCTGGCAACACTGGATAAACATCTGGATCTTGTAAGCCATGTGCATATCAGCGAGCCTGCGCTTGCGCCCATTGCGCGGCGCGCGGCGCACAAGGAACTGGCGGCGGTGCTGCAAGGCGGCGGGTATGGCGGCTTTGTGTCTGCTGAAATGGCCACACAAAGCTTTGCACAAGTGCGCGAAACGGCTGAATATTTAGCGGAGGTTTTTCAATGATTTATCAAGATATCAGCGGTGTGCCCGCTTTTTCAGCGCAGGTATTTCGTGGAAAAAGCAGCGAATATTGCGTGCTGATTCCCGTGATTAACGAAGGCGAGCGCATCCACGCAGAGCTGCAACGCGCCAAAGCGGCACTGATTGATAAATATGCAGACATCATCCTGTGTGATGGCGGCTCTACCGATGGCTCTATGGAAACACAAACGCTGAAAACACTGCCCGTTGCGGCGTGCTTAACAAAGCTGGGGCCTGGCAAGCAGGGCGCACAGCTGCGCATGGGGATTTATTATGCTTTGCAGCGCGGCTATACGGGCATTATCACCATAGATGGTAATAATAAAGACAGCATTGAATCCGTGCCGCTATTGATTGCAAAGCTGCGCGAAGGATATGACCTTGTGCAGGGCAGCCGCTTTGTGAAAGGCGGCAAAGCCGAGAATACGCCGCTTGCGCGCTATATTGCGGTGCGCTGTATCCATGCGCCTGTTATCAGCCTTACCGCGCATGCGCGTTTTACCGATACCACCAATGCGTTTCGCGCTTATTCGGCAAATTATCTTTTGCACGATGCGGTGCAGCCCTTGCGCGATATCTTTATGGGATATGAGCTTTTGGCGTACTTATCGGTGCGTGCGTCGCAGCTGGGCATGCGCACGTGTGAAGTGCCAGTGGAGCGCGTATATCCAAAGGGGCAGCCCACGCCCACCAAAATTAAAGGCTTTGCGGGCAATCGGGAATTGTTGCGCGTGCTGTTTGCAAATGCAAAAGGCGCATACAATCCATAAATGTGCAGGCATCTGCTAAAGCCCGAAAGCGCAGCTAACTAAGCGCAGGGGGTTTACCCTGCGTGCAAGAGGCATACGGCCTTTTGGGGCGAAAGCGCTTTGCGCGGCAATGGGCAGGATGGGCAGTATCTTTGTGCCTGCTTACAGGCACAGTTTCATGAAGGAGGCACAGCCTTGACTTACGATAAAATTATATTCGGTGCGGGGCTTTACGGCCTTTATGCGGCGCGGCATTGTGCCATGCAAGGCCAGCGCGTGCTGGTGCTTGAACGGGACGCCGCGCCCTTTATGCGCGCCACGTATATTAACCAAGCGCGGGTGCATATGGGCTATCATTATCCGCGCAGCTATTCTACCGCTATTAAAAGTGCCCAATATTTTGAACGGTTTTGCGCGGATTATCCGTTTTGCCTTTTGGATAGCTTTGATCAGGTATATGCCACCAGCGCTGCCTATAGCTGGACAAATGCGCAGGAGTTTAGCCGCTTTTGTAATGCGGCGCACATTCGCTGCGAGGAGATTGCCACTACCAAATATTTTAATGCGGGCATGTGCGACGGCGCGTTTCTTACAAGAGAATATACCTATGATGCCATGCTGCTGCGGGACTATTTTTTGCGCGAAATTGCCGCCTTGCCCAGTGTGGAGCTGCAATGCGGCCAGCGCCCCGTAAGCATCGTAAAGGCGGATGGCGTGTGGCAGGTAACAACGCAAAACGCGGCGCAATATCAAACACCCTATATCCTTAACGCCACATATGCAGGCGTGAACGATGTGCACAGCCTCATTGGGGCAGAGATGTTTAAAATTAAATACGAGCTTTGCGAGATTATCCTTTGCACGGTGGATGCGCGCTTAAACGATGTGGGCATCACGGTGATGGATGGCCCGTTTTTTTCCTTAATGCCATTTGGCAAAACGGGCATGCATTCGCTTACAAGCGTGTCGTTTACGCCGCATGTCACCAGCTATGACGCGCTGCCCACGTTTGCCTGCCAAGCCCAAAGCGGCGGCCTTTGTGCGCCGGGCAGCTTGTATAATTGCAACGAGTGCCCCGCAAAGCCCGCCTCGGCATGGCCGTATATGAGCCAGCTTGCGCGCAAATATCTAAAAGAGGAATATGGCTTTACCTATCAAAAAAGCCTATTCAGCATGAAGCCGATTTTGAAAGCCAGCGAAATTGATGATTCGCGCCCAACGGTGATCCGCACAATGTGCGAGGAGCCAAAGTTTGTAAGCGTTTTGTCGGGTAAAATCAATACAGTTTATGATTTGGATGGTGTGTTGTGATGGAAAAAGAAAAAAACTTTATATCGGCTGTTGCCTACATTCACAACGATGCCGGACGGGTAAAGCCGTTTTTACAGCGGCTATATGCGCAATTTGATGCAGCCTTTGCCACTTATGAAATTATTTTGGTCAACGATGCATGCAGCGATGCCAGCGTGCAGGAAGCCAAAGAATTTGTGCGCGAAGCAGGCATCAAGGCACCCATCACCATTGTGAATATGAGCATTTATCAAGGGGTAGAGCTTGCCATGAATGCAGGGCTTGACCTTGCCATCGGCGATTTTGTGTATGAATTTGACACGCTTATGCTATCCTATGAAGAAGAGCTGATTTGCAAAGCGTATTACACGGTGCTGGAGGGGCACGACATTGTGTCGGTTTGTCCGCGCCGCGCGCGCAATTTGGGCAGCAATTTGTTTTACCGCTTGTTCAATTCGGCTTCCAAATCCAAATATAAGCTGCAAACGGATATTTTTCGCGTGCTTTCGCGCCGCGCAATTAATCGCGTGCATGCCATTACCGCAACGATGCCTTATCGCAAGGCGGCATATGCGGCAAGCGGGCTTGCCGTGGGCATGCTGTATACCAATCAAAAGCAGGGTAAGCGCAAAGGCCCGCGCATGGCGCTGGCGGTAAACTCGCTGGCGCTTTACACCGATGCGGCATACAAGCTTTCGCTTGGCATATCGGGCGCGCTTTTGCTTGCCACGCTTGTTGAGCTTGTATATACGGTAGTAATCAATTTCAGTGGGCGCCCGATTGAGGGGTGGACTACAACGATGCTGGTGCTTTCGTTTGGCTTTTTTGGCGTGTTTTTGGTGCTGGCCATCGTAGTGAAATATCTTTCGCTGGTGGTGGAGCTGCTATTTAAGCAGCAAAAATATCTGATTGAAGGCGTGGAAAAATTATAAAGGGCAAAGCGTGCATTTTGCGGGCATCCGCTCGGAAAAAGATACCGCCATCGGCGGGGAAAGAGGCATTGTATGACAGTGATTGAACGGCTTGCGGCGGCATCCGCAGAGGCATTAACGGGCGCGGGGCGCGCGGCAGGGGAGCTTGCATCGAAAGGCAAAAAGCAAGTGGATTTAATCGCGCTGGAAAATCGCCTTGCAAAAGCCCAGCGCCAGCTAGGCGCGTTAATACACTCGCTTTATAAAACAGAGCAGGAAAACACGCTGCTGGTAAAACGCTATTTAGACGCAATCACACGTATCGAAACGCAAATTGAAGCCCTTAACGCAGGCGGCAAACGCCAAACAGCCACAATTGTAAATCTTTGCAATACATGTGGCGCGGAGGTGGACGAGGATGCCCTCTTTTGTACTGTGTGCGGGAGCAAACGTTAAACCACACAAAACCGCCTTTATAATAAGGGGCAAAAAGGGCAGTGTCACGGGCAATTTTAGCGATTAGTGCGACATTTTGGCGCCTTTTTTGCGGTAATTTGCTTTTTTGTACACTTATTTTTGTAAAGTTAGCCAAAAGTGCGGAAAACCCTTGCAAACTGCTGTGCAATGCGGTAAAATCAATGAGGTAAACCAAAAAGCGCACAGCGCTTCTGGAAGGGGCGTGTCGTATTGGCAGAGTTTGAACAAAAATCCGTCTATGACATGCAAGATCTTTTGCAAATCGTCGCGTTGCTGCGCAGCCCCGATGGCGGCTGTCCGTGGGACATTCAGCAAACGCATGAAAGCATTAAGATGAACTTTTTGGAAGAAGCGTATGAAGTAACGGACGCCATTGAGCAAGCCGATAGCCACATGCTTTGTGAAGAGCTGGGCGATGTGCTTTTGCAAGTGGCGTTTCATGCTCAAATCGAAACGGAAGCGAGCACGTTTTCGTTTGGCGATGTAACGGACGGCATTTGCAAAAAGCTGATATACCGCCACCCGCATGTGTTTGGCGACGTAGTGGCCGAAACAAGCGGCGAAGTGCTGCAAAACTGGGAGGCCTTAAAGCGTGCCGAAAAAGGCCGTTTAACTGCAAAAGAAAATCTTTCCAGCGTGCCGAAAAACCTGCCCGCCTTGCTGCGCGCCGAAAAGCTTTCAAAACGCGCGGGGGATTGCGGCGTGCAATTTGCATCGCCCGCGGCGGCACTGGACGCGCTGGAGATGAGCATAAAACACCTGCGCGAGGCAATAGCCGATGGCACGGATGCCGCAAAAAAGGACGAGCTGGGCGATGTGCTACTGGGTACAGCGCATGTGGCGCGGCTGCTGAAAATCAATGCCGAGGAAGCGCTTGGCCATGCGAGTGACGCGTTTACCGCGCGCGTTGTAGCCTTGCAAGATGCACCGCCGTGCGAAGAAGCAAACAAGGCAGCTTTGCAGCGCATATAGGGCAAAGCGGCAAAATGCATGCAAACCTTTTGGATAAAGCGGCAAGCGCCATACAGCATGCGCCAAAGCGCCGCTTACATACTATCGCTCTATCAGAGCAAAACAACGGGTTTTACAGATTCTATCTGTGAACATAAAATTATCGGAGGTTTTTTAAAATGACAAAAGTAGAACTTATTGCAAAGGTAGCCGCAGATGCTAGCCTTACCAAAAAAGATGCCGAGAAGGCTGTTGCTGCAGTGCTTGAGGGCATTACAAGCGCACTCGTGAGCGGCGACAAAGTTGCTCTTGTGGGCTTTGGCACATTTGAAACCCGCAAGCGTCCCGCGCGCAAAGGCCGCAACCCCCGCACAAAGGAAGAAATCACCATTCCGGCAACCACTGCTCCTGCTTTCAAAGCTGGTAAGGCTCTGAAAGACGCCGTGGCGAAATAAGCTTTGCTTTTTTGTGGGATTGTTCTGCCTGGCAGAACAATCCCATTTTTTATACCAGCGCAAATCGTATAGGCGCTGGAGTGTAGGCGTTTATCCGCTGCCTATACAGGGCAAAGTATATAGAAAAAGGAGAATACCATGCGCATTGATAAATTTTTGAAAGTAAGCCGCGTCATCAAACGCCGCACCGTTGCAAACGAGGTGGCGGACGCAGGGCGCATCACGGTGAACGGCAAAAGCGTGAAGGCAAGCTATGCGGTGAAAACAGGCGACATCGTGGAAATACAGTTTGGCACAAAGCCGGTTTTTATTAAAGTGCTGTCTACAGATACCCCAACAGGCAAGGACGCGCCCAGAGAAATGTATGAGATTATCGAATCATAACGGCATAGGCGCTCTATCGCTTTTGCATAAGCGCCAGCTTCCTGTATGAGATCATCGAGCAATAACGGCATAGTCGTGATGCTATCTCTATGCCCCCACTTGCAAAGCGCGGGATGACCCTTATGCCAAGCCACGAAAGGCTGCGCGTCTGCGCGGCCACGCGGGCTTTGCCGCATACTAAGCGGGAAAGCTTGTCAACTGAATAATATCATCGGATGCCCGCCCCGAAAGGGTTATATTCGGCAGCATTTTTGCGTATAAATAGCGTAGAATAGTAGCGCGGAAAACGCGCTATACATTCAAAAAGCGCAAGCGCCCACCGCTTGCGCACAAACGCCGCTTATGCGCAAACATCCGTTCCTTTTGATGGACTATTTGTGCTTTAAGCAAAGTGATAGGAATCAATTTTAACAGGAAAGGAATGGATGAAAAAATGACTACGGAAAAACCCACCACTCTTTTGGCGGCAAAGGCGCCGCATCACCTTGCCATTGAAAACCGACA
>JAGPHI010000296.1 GCA_018055565.1 Oscillospiraceae bacterium
CTGCGCCTTTCGATGCATATGTCGGATTATTCGATGCTCAATCATCGCGACCACCGCAAAATCACGGTGGTGGACGGCGAGGTGGGCTTTGCGGGCGGCGTTAATTTTGCCGATGAATATATTAATGTAGGCAGCCGTTTTGGTAAATGGAAAGACACCGCGCTGATGCTGAAAGGGCCGGGCGTATATTCGCTTACGGTTACATTTTTGAAAATGTGGGATTTTTCTACGAAATCGCACACGCGCTATACCGACTATTTGCCGAAAACCAGCTTTGATGCCGACGGCTATGTGCAGCCATATTGCGATTCCCCCATTGATAAGGAAACAGTGTCGGAATACGCGTACCTTAACGTGATTCAGCGTGCCGAAAACTATGTGTATATCGCCACACCCTATTTGGTAATTGACCACGAGATGCTTACGGCGCTGTGCATTGCGGCAAAAAGCGGCGTGGATGTGCGCATTATCACGCCCGGCATCCCCGATAAATGGTATGTGTATTATGTAACCCAAAGCTATTATCCAGAGCTTTTAAAGGCAGGCGTGCGCATTTTTGAGTATCAGCCGGGCTTTATCCATGCAAAAATGTATGCCAGCGACGACAAGGTGTGCATCGTAGGCAGCGCCAATATGGATTATCGCAGCTTATATCTGCATTTTGAAAATTGCTGTGCGTTTTATGGCGGGCATATGGCGCTGGATGTGCGCGATGATTTACAGCTTACCATCTCGCAAAGCCGTGAGGTGCTTTTATCCGATACCGCAAAAACACCGATGTTTAAGCGTGTTTTGCAAATTGCACTGCGCTTTATTGCACCGCTAATGTAAACACTGATAAGAAAGGCAGGCGCATAGGTTGGAACCCATTAAAACCAAACAGCGCATTTTGGATTATGCGTTGCAGCTTTTTGCGTGTGATGGCTTTGACGGTGTGTCGATGCGCGATATTGCGGCGGCTGTGGGCGTAAAGGAAAGCTCGCTGTATAAGCATTATGCTTCCAAACAGGCCATTGTGGATGCCATACTCGAGCAAATGGATGCGCGCTTTCGCATGGCGATGGCGGGCCTTGCAGATAAAAATGCAAACCCGCACGAGGGCATTGCCGTTACCGCCGAGGATTTAACATGGATGTGCACGGGCTTGTTTGCATATTTTTTGCAGGACGAAAACGCCGCGGCGTTTCGGCGCATGCTGACGCTGGAGCAGTACAAAAACCCGCGTGCGGCGCAAATTTTAAAAACACAATTTTTTGAAGTGCCACTTGCGCATTACGCCAATATATTTGATGTGCTTTTGGCGCGCGGCATTATTCCGTATCAGGACGCGCAGTTTTTGGCGTTTGAATTTTATGCGCCGGTGTATTTTCTTTTGTGTCGCGCCGATGTGGATAAAGAATATCGCGCGGCAGCGCAAACGCTTTTGGCGGCGCATGTAAACGCATTTTATAAGCAATATTGTAAACGATGATATAGTAAACGGCCCCGCTTGGCTCCTTGCAGTATCGCAAGGCGCAAAGCGGGGCCGTTTCTATTGGCTATTCACTATTCTCTATTTGCTATTCGCTTATTGTATCAATCTGAAATTTACTACGTCAAAAAGCCCCATATCAGAAAGCCGAATTTCGGGGATGACAGGCAGCGCCATAAACGAAAGGCTGATAAATGGGTCCACATAATAGGGGATGCCCATTGTGGACGCCTTTGCCAAAATGGCAGCCGTGGTTTTTTGCACTTCGGCGGCGGGGGCTTCGCTCATTAGGCCCGCCACCGTAAGGGGCATGCTGCCCAGCACTTTGCCGCCGCCCACAAGCACATAGCCGCCGCCCATTTCGCGCAGCGAGTTGACGGCCAGCACGATGTCTGCATCGTTATCGCCTGCGGCAATGATGTTGTGGCTGTCGTGCGCCACGCTGGTGGCGATGGCGCCACCCTTGATGCCATAGCCTTTTAATGGTGCCACTGCGATATTGCCGTTTTTGCCGTGGCGCTCCACCACGCAAAGCTTGGTATACGTGCCGTTCGGCCTAAAAAATCCGTTTTTGGCAGGCACAGCCTCTACAACATGGCGCGTGGCAATTTGATAGGGCACCATCTCAATTACATCGGTTTTGCCGCTTGTGCGCAGGGCGATGTCTTTTTCGCACACATCCTTATATTGCACGCTGTGCAAAAGCGTGTCGGGCGCGGGGTAGGCGCGCAGCTTTTTAAATGCGCCGGCAAGCGGCACACCGTTTTTGTACACAGTGTTTACCGTTACTTGCTTTAAGCTGTCCAGCACGATGATGTCGGCGTGATAGCCCGCCGCCACCGCGCCGCGCCGTGCAAGGCCGTAAGCGCGCGCCGCGTTCCATGTGGCCATTTTAATGGCGGTAACGGGCTTCATGCCGAGGCTGATGGCCTGCCGCACGTTCCAGCGCACATGTCCGTCGCGCTTGATATCCTCGATATGTTTGATGCACGCTAAAGTGTTGGTTCCATCAATGTTCATGGAACAGCTTCCGCAGACGCCTTCCCGACATGAGCGACGAAAAGTAAGTGTCGTATCAACTTCGTTTTT
>JAGPHI010000297.1 GCA_018055565.1 Oscillospiraceae bacterium
TGCCGCTGTAGAATATGGCGCGGCATTTGCAAAAGCGGTATTGGAATAAAGTGCAGTAGAATAACAAAGTAAAGCGGCGGCTTTTAGCCGCTGTAGCACGAAATGCAACGAAAGGAGGGATAAGAGTATGAAAAAGTGGTTGTGCACCATCTGCGGCGCAGAATTTGAAGGCGACACACCTCCGGTGCCGTGCCCTGTTTGTGGCGCGGGCGAAGAGGCCTTTGAAGAAGTAGTGGAATAATTGCATATACAATGTACGGCTGCCTGTAAAAAAGCATTTACGGGCAGCCGTTTCTGATGATTTACCATCATAAGACAAGGGAGAATGCATATGAAACGTTGGAAATGTACCGTGTGCGGAGAAATTTTTGAAGGAGAATTTCCTCCGGTGCCATGCCCTGTATGCTCGGCGGGCGAGGGCGCCTTTGAGGAATTGCCCGAGCAGGGCGACATTGTTTGGCGCTGCACGGTGTGCGGGCAGGTATTTGAGGGCGCAAAGCCGCCGGTGCCGTGCCCTGTTTGCGGCGCGGGCGAGAGCGCATTTCTGGCCGAAACAAAAAAGGAAACGGCGTTTCGCCTTGATACAGAGGATCGCTTTGTGCTGGTGGGCGGCGGCGTGGCTTCGTTTGAAGCGGCAAAGGCCATTCGCGCGCGCAATCAGATGGCGTCTATCACGCTGATTTGCGGCGAGGGTGTAATTCCGTATAATCGCCCTGCGCTTTCGGATGTTGTGGGCGATGGGCTTTCGTTTGAAAGCATCACACTTGCGGAATATCCGTTTTATGAAGAAAATCGCATCACATTGGTGTGCGACGCAAAAGTGCAGGCGATTGACACAGCCGAAAAAAGCGTGCTACTGTCAAACGGCAAGGCGCTCGGCTACACCAAGCTTTTGCTGGCCACAGGGGCAAACCCGTTTGTGCCTGTAACGCAGGGGGAAAACGCGGTGCCGCTTTACACACTGCGCAGCTTTGCCGATGCGGACTTTTTGCTCAATCATGCAAAAAACAAACGCGCATTGATTGTGGGCGGCGGCATTTTGGGCGTGGAAGCGGCGCTGGCGCTGCGCGAGCGCGGCTGCACGGTGTGCATTGTAGAGCTTTCGCCTCGATTGATGATGCTGCAAGCCGACGAATATGCAAGCAAAGTGCTGCACGAACGGCTTACCGCTGTGGGCATCAGCGTGCACACAGGTATCAGCATCGCCACCACCGATGCAAGCGGCGCGTTGCTTACCGATGGCACGCATGTAAACGCGGATTTCATATTGGCAAGCGTGGGTGTGCGCAGCGAAATTGCACTTGCGCAAAAAGCGGGGCTTTCGGTAAACCGCGGCATTATCATTGACGCGCATATGCGCACAAGCGATGCCAACATATATGCAGCAGGCGATTGCGCTGAATTTGCGGGCCGCGTGACAGGGCTGTATGCCGCTGCCGCGCAGGGCGGGCAAAACGCAGGCGCACAAATGGCGGGCGAAGAGGTGGAATATCTGCCCGCGGCACCCGCCACGGCCTTTGAGGGCGCGGGCGTCAGCCTGTTTTCTACAGGCGTGCTCATGCCAAATGAGCAGGGAAACACATTGGTGTATGAAAACAAATACACGGGCGTATACAAAAAGCTGGTGTTCCAAAGCGGGAAATTGGCGGGCGGCATACTATTGGGCGATGTATCTGCTGGGGCCAAATTAATCGGTGCGGTAAACGCCGCTATCCCTTACAAAAAAGCGCTAGAGTTGCTATAATAAATAGGTAAACACGCTACAATAAGTATAGTAAATTGTTATTATACTAATTGTAGCGTGTTTTTGCGTGTAGAACACGCGCATCAATGTGCGCAAAAAGGCGCGTTGCAAGCGTCTGTGCTTGCAACGCGCCTTTATAGATGGCGTGCATTATTCGGTTTCGTCGTCCATTTCCACACCGTCGATGCCGAGGTCGTTTTTTAACACGTTTGCGGGAGAAATGGCGTTTTTGCCGTAGCGGTTTTTAATGGTGTCGAGGCTTTGCTCTAGCCGTTCGCGTTTATCGTTTTTGGGTTTTGCTTCATCAAAAAACGAGGTTTGCGTAACGATGCTACCATCGGTAAGGGCAATGGCGGTAACCGACAGCATACGGATGGGCACGCCAATTTGCCAATTGGCAATAATCAGCTCCATCGCTGCGGCGCAAAGCTCGCTTGCCAAATGCGTGGGATAGCGCAGCTGCTTTTGGCGGCAGATGGTTTTTAGCTGGGCATCCTTAATTTGCACCTGCACCCCTGTGGCAAAAAGCGCATGCTGCCGAAGGCGCATCGCCACTTCATAGGCAAGCGAGGATACGCCAGTTTTTATGTCGGCGGCGCTGACGAGATTGCGTTTAAATGTAAGCGAATTGCCCACACTTTTTACCTCGCTGCCTTCGCACGCAAGGCGCACGGGGCTGTCGTCTTCGCCGCGCGCATAGCGCCAAATTTCTGCGCCCTGCTTGCCCAGCGATTGGCGCAGTGCGTTTTCGTCCTCGGCGGCCAGCTGGCCGATGTTTTTAATGCCTAGTGCCGCCAGCGTTTCACG
>JAGPHI010000298.1 GCA_018055565.1 Oscillospiraceae bacterium
AATTTAACCCCGCAGGAGGTAGCGGCCTTGCGCGCCGCTGCAACAAAAGGCAAAACCACGGCAACCATTGAAAAAAACACCGAGCGCAATGCAAAACAGGCTGCCCGCACACGCGGGAAAAACGCAGCCTATGCGCAAAAGGGCGCGGGCAAAGGCGGTAAAAAACCTGCTGTGCACAGCCGCAGCGCGGCCGCGCCAAGAAAA
This sequence comes from Oscillospiraceae bacterium, assembly GCA_018055565.1. Taxonomy (GTDB): domain Bacteria; phylum Bacillota; class Clostridia; order Oscillospirales; family Ruminococcaceae; genus JAGPHI01. The sequence goes on from JAGPHI010000298.1 coordinate 205, forward strand.
GGCGGCATTATCAAATAATGCTTATCAAAAAGCAACGATTCCCCATGAAAGGAATACACGGATTAAAGAGTGTCTTTCATCCTCGGGGTTTTGCGGCTTTTCCGCCAAAGCGAATTGGCGGAATGATCCCTACGGGATAAACACAGTTTGGCACAAAACTGTTGCGCAAATTCCCCACGAAAGGAATGCACGGATGAAAGAATACTCTTTCATCCTCGGGGTTTTGCGGCTTTTCCGCCAAAGCAAATTGGCGGAATTATCCCTACGGGATAAAAAAGCCGCAATTCCCCTTGAAAGGAATGATTTTAATATGATTGCCATGCGCCCCATTAACGAGCCGGATGTGCTCGGCGTATTAAACGATAATCGCTTCGATGGCGACATCGAAGGGTATGTAGTTATGGATGGCCCTGCATATTTGGGCCATGCGCTTTACAAGGTAGAAAACGATATCACGCTTGTGCTAGACGTTGCCCTTGAAAGCAATCCGCTGATCGACGGCGCAGTGCGTGCCGCCGTGGCGGCAGGGGAGCGCGCGGGCGCGCACAGCTTTGCTGTGAACACGCAAAATCTGCGCCTTGCCGAATGGGCGGCGGTGTTTTGCAAAAACGACACTTCGCCTTATCCAAACGAAAAACTTTTCCACGAATGCAAATAATTTACACAATGTGCACAGTAAAGGCTTGTTATTATTTTATCAAAATAGTATAATAAATATGATTTGAATTTATTCAAAAAGCAGGAGGGCTGTAAATGGCTAAGACAACAACAGGCAAGGAACTTCTTGCCAATTTCTTCGATGAAGGTACTTATCAGGCGCTGTTCGCGGTAGGCGAGGGCGCAGTTACCGCCGCGTTCGGCAGCGCAAACGGCGCACCCGTTTACGCAATTTCGCAAAATGGTGCGGCGCTTGCCGCCAAAGACGTGCAAAATGCAGTGAAAGTGTTACACATGGCTGCAAAAACAGGCAATCCGGTGGTTACGTTTTACAATTCCAACGGCGCAAAGCTAGAGGAAGGCCTTGCTTGCCTCACGGCTGCCGCTTCGCTGAATGCCGCTGTGGCGCAGCTTTCGGGCGTTGTGCCGCAAATTGCCGTTGTTACAGGCGTGTGCGGTGCCAGCAATGCCATGAGCGCTGTTTCGGCTGATATCTGCATTATGGCAAAAGATGCCGAGCTGTTCTTAACCGCCCCGTTCACTTCCGCTGCCGCAGGCGACAAGCTTGCAAACGCGGGCAGTGCCGAGTTTGCCGCAAAGGCAGGCGCGGTGCATTTTGTGGCAGATAGCGCCGAAGCCGCCGCCAAAAAGGCTGCCGAGCTTGTGGGCCTTTTGCCCTCGAACAATCTGTCCAGCCCGTCCGTGTTTGAGCCGGCCGAGCCCGCCACCACATTAAATCTTGCTAAATACAGCGCCGCTAACGCATGCGAAAGCATTGCCGATGCAGGCAGCTGCACAGAGCTTTTCTCGGCCTTTGGCAAAAACGCCGTTACCGCGCTTGCCACTGTGGCCGGCAATGTAACTGGCATTGTGGCACTTGCAGGTGCAGATAAAGCCATTTGCCATAACTGCGCTTCTAAGGTTAGCCGTTTTGTGCGCCTTTGCGATGCGTTCAGCATTCCCGTTATCACGCTTGTCAACACCGACGGCTTTGTAAAAAGCTCTGGCGAAGACCTTGCAGGCGGTATCCGTGAAGCATCCCGCCTTGCGGGCACCTATGCGGACGCAACCACCGCAAGAGTTACCGTGTTTACAGGTAAGGCCATTGGCTCTGCCTACACAGCCTTTGCAAACGCCGATATCACCGTGGCTGTCAACGGCTGCGTGATTGCACCCATCGAGCCGAAAGCAGCCGTTACCGTGCTGTATAAAGACAAGCTGGGCGCGGGCGATAACATCATCACGGAAACCAATAAACTTGCGGCAGAATACGAAGCCGAGGTTTGCAGCGCAAAAGCCGCCGTGCAAGCGGGCGTTGCCGACATCGCCGCCGATGCCGCCGATTTACGTGCTGCCATTGTGGGCACGCTGGATATGCTTTCCACCAAGCGCGCACAGCGCTTGCCGAAAAAGCATGGCAATATGGCGCTGTAATCGCTTGTAACGCATGCGTTATATAAAGCAGTTTGGCCTTTGCTGCAACGCAGTTTTGCTGCTGGGGTAAAGGCATAAACGCGAAACACAAAGCGTAAATTTTTACATTTTGCCCCATATGCGGGCTCACAATTTCATTATTTTAGGAGGATTTTCTTATGAAACATTTCAATATCACCGTCAACGGCGCAGCCTATAGCGTATCTGTTGAAGAAGCCGCCGCTGGCGCAGCGCCTGTGGCTGCTGCTGC
>JAGPHI010000299.1 GCA_018055565.1 Oscillospiraceae bacterium
AAAACAGTGCTTTCGCTTTTGCGCATAAAAAGCGGCAAATGGATACGCAATGTCACTGTGCAGCATCGCGAGGAAAGCGAATAAGCCGAATGTGTGTAAAAGCCGCGTCACATTGCACAAACGTGATGCGGCTTTCCTGCACGTATTCACTAAATTTTGGTTTTATACAAAATATCATTGACTTTCCGTCTATTAATATGTATAATACAATAGATTATAAAAGATTTATCTTTCGGGGTACACATGGATAATCTCCAACTGTCTCAAATAGAAAAGGCGCGCACAGATGATGCCACGCTCGCCATGCTTATTTCGCGGCAAATGCCCATGATAAATCGTCTAGCTTCCGCTGCAATCTGTCCGGGTTTGGATTTTGACGATGCAGTGCAAGAGGGTATCATCGGGTTTTTTAGCGCGATTGCTACTTATAGTCCGCATAAAAGCGCAAGCTTTAAAACGTATGCCAATGTTTGCGTGCAAAACGCCATTGCTTCGGCTGTGCGTGCAGCGTCGCGCAAAAAGCATCAACCGCTTAATTTTTCAGTTCCGCTTGAAGAAGACGCTTTTGCCGGAGGCCCCGAGCAGCTTGCCATCGAGCAAGAGGGCTACAAAGAAGCGGTTCGCCGCATCGAGGCAAAGCTATCCGACATGGAAATGCGGGTTTTAACACTGCATCTTTCCGGCCAGCGATATGCACAGATTGCCCAAAGGCTGGATATTGACGAAAAAGCTGTAGACAATGCCTTGTCCCGCATTCGCCGCAAGCTGCGGTAAACACAAATTGCCACGCGCAGGGAGCTGCGTTCATATATGCCCCAAGTAGCTTAAGGTAGAGCGTTGGTCGTACCAAAGGTGTCGGTTTAAATCCTTCCGCGGGCAAAAATACTAAACTAGAGGAGATACAAGCATGTACCAAGACAAAACATTAGTATGCAAAGAGTGCGGCAAAGACTTCATTTTCACCGCAGGTGAGCAGGAGTTTTATGCAACAAGAGGCTTCGAGAACGAGCCCCAGCGTTGCAAAGAGTGCCGTGACGCCCGCAAAAATGCCGGCCGTGGCACCCGTGAAATGTTCACGGCTACCTGCGCGTCCTGCGGCTGCGAAGCCAAAGTTCCCTTCAAACCCCGCGAGGACCGTCCTGTGTATTGCAGCGACTGCTTTGCGAAAATGAAAGAGAACGAGCAATAATTTTTGCAAACGAAAAGCCCCGCGCCGTAAGGTGCGGGGCTTTTTTCTTGCGCTTATATAGTACCGAGCAGACGCGAAAGGCCTGCCTGCAAGCTTTGGCGCATTGCAATCAGCGATACATCAAGCGCATCTGCATTACGTCACGCGCAATCGGCGCTGCACTAAGCGCATCTGCATTACGTCACGCGCAATCGGCGCTACACTAAGCGCATCTGCATTACATTAAACACAATTAACGCTATATCGCCATATTAACTATGTAAAGTTTAATAACTTTACATATAGTTTTTGCTTCGCAAAGCACGTGTACAGCCGTTTTACCAAAGATACAATTTCCACAGCAAAGTGCGCCGCACTTCGCTATTGACACACGCTGGCACGCGTGGTATGCTATATGTGAACAATGTTCAGTTTCAATGCATATTATTAACACAGGAGGGGATCCATCATGCAAGCAATTATGGAAACACTATTTGATGCGTGCTATCTAATCGGCGTTATCACAGCGGGCATTTACATGATAAAAAACGCGCGTGGGGTAAAACAATATTTTCTGTTTGGGGTTATGGCGGTTGTGCTGGGGGCTGGCGATGCCTTTCATTTGGTGCCGCGCGCATGGGCTTTGTGCACAACAGGCCTTGAGGCAAATGCCGCCGCGCTTGGCATAGGTAAGCTGATTACCTCGGTTACCATGACGGTGTTTTATGTGATTTTATATCATATCTGGCGCGAGCGCTATCAAATTAAAGGGCAAAACGGCCTTACCGCAGCCATTTATCTTTTAACGGCCATGCGCATTGGGCTTTGCCTTTTTCCGCAAAACATGTGGCTTTCGCATAATGCGCCTGTTTCATGGGGCATTTATCGCAATTTGCCTTTTGCGGCAATGGGCATCATCATTATTGTATTGTTTTACAAACAGGCAAAAGCACATAGCGATAAGGCTTTTCGCTTTATGTGGCTGGCGATTGTGCTTTCGTTTGCGCTCTATGCGCCCGTGGTGCTTTGGGCCGATGCCGTGCCTGTTATCGGCGTATTGATGATTCCCAAAACGCTGGCGTACGTATGGGTGGTTTTGATGGGCTTTAATGAGCTGCGCGCCAAAAACAAAGCAAAGGCATAAAGCCCTTTATCCTTACACAATATTGTAAATACTGCTGCGAGGCGTCTTTTGACGCCTCGTTTTTTGTTTACATTGCGGCTAATTTATGCTACTATTCATTTATAGTAAGTGCGTAAGCACGCAGATTTTCAGCAATGCGGCAAAACGGCACAACGCGCCAGCTTTTCAAGCCGCGGTTTGTGCTTCTTTGCAAAACAATAGGCGAAATTTTGGCAAAGCCCTAACAC
>JAGPHI010000027.1 GCA_018055565.1 Oscillospiraceae bacterium
GTTTACCCCGCGATGGATGATATTTTTAACGCATTTCACAGCACGCCTTACAGCAGCGTAAAAGTGCTGCTTTTAGGGCAAGACCCTTACCACAATGAAAACCAAGCGGTTGGGGCAAGCTTTTCGGTGCCGCCCACGCAAGCCGTGCTGCCGCCATCGCTTGTGAACATCTTTAAAGAGCTGCAAGCCGACCTCGGCTGTGCAGCACCACCTAACGGCTGCTTACAAAAATGGTCTAATCAGGGCGTGCTTTTATTAAACACCGTGCTTACCGTGCGCGCACATGCGGCAAATTCCCACGCGGGGCACGGCTGGGAGCAATTTACCGACGCGGTGATAAACGCTGTAAACCGCAAGGATGCGCCTGTTGTGTGCATCTTATGGGGGCGCCCCGCGCAAACGAAGCGCCCCATGCTAACAAACCCACGGCATTTGGTGCTGTGTGCGCCGCACCCAAGCCCGCTTTCTGCCTATCGCGGTTTTTTTGGCAGCCGCCCGTTTTCACAAACGAATGCATTTTTAACTGCGCATGGCGAAGCGCCGATTGATTGGCAGCTTTGATACAAAACGGGGCGGGCAGGCAAATCTGCCGCGCACTGGCGCAAAACGATAAAAAGCAAATTTTTCAAACACATGTATCATATTTGCCGCATTTGTGGGCAATATGATGAAGACGACCATTGATTTGACAAGGAGAATATGCTATGAACGACACCGAAATGCTGCGTATAATTAAAGATACCTATCTATACGGATACCCCATTGTGGGGATGTACGAGCTATTGCATGCACAGGTGATGGATGCAAACACCAAAACCAGCGCGCTAAACGAATTTGCGCATACCGCCGAGGTGGCCTCGCCCAAAACATCGTTTATCCCCGCGCCCAATAACGACACCTCTTATTCGCGCGCATGGCTTGATTTAACCGGTGCGCCGGTGATCATTGCCGTGCCGGACACGGATGACCGCTATTACTCCATCCAGCTTTTAAACCTTTTTAGCGAAACCATAATCAATGTGGGCAGGCGCACCACAGGCACACAGGCTGCAAAATTTGCCATTGTAGGGCCAAATTGGGATGGCGAGTTGCCAAACGATGCGCAGATTATTCGCTGCGACACCCCGTTTGCGCTGGCTTTTTTGCGCATTTTGATTAACGGCCCGCAAGACATTGCCGCCGTTCGGGAAATCCAAAGCAAGATTGTGATACAAGCGCCGCCCGCTGCGGGCGTAAACGGCCTTGTGCCCTATAAAAACGCCACTAAGGCCGAATTTTTTGAAACGCTGCACGCCGTTTTATCGCTTACACCCGTGCAAAAGGGCGAAGAGGTTTATTTGGCCAACTGCGAGCTGTGCCTGCACGCCCCAATGGCTTTGCTGGAGCAAGGCTGTGCCGAAGCCCTTGCCGACATTGAAAAAGGCGGCACCACCTTTGGCGAGGCATGCAATTTTTGGCGCATTGCCCGCAAGGGTATTGGCAATTACGGGCAAGACTATCTGCAAAGAGCCGTGGTTTGGCATAAAGGGGCGCTGGCCAATCAGCCCGAAGAATCGCTGTATCCCAGCACCTTTCAAGACAGCACCGGCGCGCTTTTAGACGGCACGCAGTGCTACACCCTAACGTTTGCCAAAGGGCAGCTGCCGCCGGTAAGCCAGTTTTGGTCGCTGACGCTATATATTTTTGACAATGCGTTTTTATACGATAACGAAATTGACCGCTATTCCATTGGCGATCGCACAAACGGGCTTTCGTATGACGAGGACGGGTCGCTTACCATTTATTTGCAAAACAAAGCCCCGCAATCTGCACAAAAAAAGGCCAATTGGATGCCCGTGCCCACCGAGCGCTTTTTTATTGTGTTGCGCTTATATGGCCCCAGCGAAGCGGTTGTGCGCGGCGATTGGCAGCCCCCCGCCGTGCAAAAAAGCGCTGATTGCTAAAGGAGGAACGCTATGTCAAAAGCAAAATCGTTTCATTACGGCTGGATTATTGTAATTGCCCTGTCCCTGATACGCGGCATCGCAGGCCCCGCGCTAAACGGCTCTTCGGGTTTATTTTTAACCCCTGTTTCCGAAGAAATTGGCGTGGGCATCGGCCAGCTTTCTTTATATTTAAGCATCTCATCTGTAGCAACGATGCTGTTTCTGCCCATTGCGGGCAATTTGATCAATCAATACAGCGTAAAAACCATTGTCATTTTGGGCGTTGCGCTACAGGCGCTTTCGTTTGCGGGGCTTGGGTTTATGCATTCGGTGTGGGGCTGGTATATCCTGTCGGTGCCGCTTGCGATGGGCGCTGTGCTGCTGGTAAACCTGCTAGGGCCTGTGCTGATTAATCGCTGGTTTGTGAGCAAAAAGGGCTTTGTGATGGGCATTATGATGACCATCACCAGCTTATTGGGCGCTGTTTTTCAGCCGCTTTTAACAGGCCTGATTGCCAATACCGGCTGGCGAAACACCTATCGCGTATTTGGCATTGCCGCTTTTGTTTGCGTGATTGCCATTGCGCTACTCTTTTTAAAAGACAAGCCCGCCGATAAAAACCTAAAGCCCTATGGCAGCGGCGAAGCCAAAGACCCTGCATCCGATGGCGCACCTGCACAAAATATTGGCGTTGCCGCAAAAACAGCCACAAAATCCTCTGCATTTTATCTGCTTTTGCTGTTTATGGTGTGCTTTACGGGTTTTGTGGTTTTTTCGCAGCACATCCCCACGTTTGGCACAAACAGCGGCCTTAGCGCACAAAATATCGGCACTGCCCTGTCGCTTTCGATGATTGGCTCGGCGGTTGGCTCCATTTTAATTGGCATTTTTAGCGATAAAGTGGGCATCATCCCCACCACCCTTTTTGTACTGGGGGTGGGCGCTGTGGCCATTTGCCTGTTTTTGTTTGGCGGCAGCGGCTTTGTTTTATTTGCCGTGGCCACGTTTTTGCACGGATTGGCCACATCGGCCATCGGCGTAGTGGCGCCGCTTTTAACGTCTGGCTTTTTTGGCTCTAAAGATTACGAAAAGCTGTTCTCTCTTGTAATGACGGGCTCGCCGCTGGCTTCTATTGTGCTTTTGCCCACCTACGGCTTTATTTATGACCGCATGGCCAGCTATCGCATTGTTTTGCTGTTTATCTTAGCTTTGTTGGCGATAGGGGCCATCAGCCTGCTGCTGGGCTTTAAAAGCAGCAAAAAGCTGCCTAGAGAAAACGCGCAGCACTAAGCTTATGCACATGTTTGCAAAAAAGGGCGCCCAATGGGCGCCCTTTTTGCGTTTACTATATAGGAAAACGAAATTATAACGTCGTCACTGGTACGTCTAGGATTTCTTGCGTGTCCACGCTGTCTAACAGGCACATCGTTTGCCCGTCCGTCCATTTCACCCAAGAGGCCGAAACCCGAATGCACTTGCCCAGCTTTGGATTATCCATGCGCATTGCATAATGGTTCAGATTTTTTTCTTGCAGGGCTTGCATGGGGCAGCCTTTACAGGGTTTTTCCTGCCCGCGTATCACCTGATAGCACAAGCTGCCGATTTTTGCTTCAGGTAAAACCGTTAAGGTTTTTTCATTGAGAAATAGGATTTCATATGTATTGGGATTCACCACATAGGCATACGAGTCCATCGCGTTGATAATGGATAAGCCCATTTGTTTTTCCGCATACAGTTTTTCTTCCACGCGCATGCCCAAAACAAACACGCCCAAAATATGCGCAATGTTTTGCAAAACGGCGGTTTCCTTTTTGCGCAATGGGCGAATGCGTCTGCATTTATCAAAGCCCACAAAGCCTTTAAATGCATCCCCCTGTGTGATAGAAAATTGCAGCATGCTGATGATGCCCTGCGCCTCGGCAAAGCCTTTCAGCGGCTCTTGCAGCTTACTTGCATCGGGCACAAAATAAACGCCTTTTGCTGAAAAACAGCTCTCGCAGTTGGTGATATGCTCGTTTAACACATCTTGAAAATTTTCGATTTGCGGCTCTATGCCTCGATTACACCATTCAAACGTGTTTTTTAAGCGTCCGTCAGCGTCTTGCTTTTCAAAAACATATGCGCGGCTTACGTCATAATGCGCGCCCACAAGCTCCAGCACTGCGTTAATGGCGGCCGGCTTATCGGCGGATTCATATAAAATGCGAAACACGTATTCGGCAATATTTTCTTCAAACGTTTTATGCTCAAAAAAGTCATCTGGCTTTACTTCTTTCACTTCAGAGGACATCATGCGGATAGTATCTTGGTATATCGTATAGCTGTTTCGGCCGCCGTTTTTGGAAACATATAGCGCCGCATCGGACTTTTTATATAATTGCGCAAAGGTTTTTCCGTGCTCGTTATATAGCGCAATGCCGATGCTGGCGGAGATGCCGCGCGTTGTGCCTTCTTGTGCAAAGCGCATGGCCAGCTTGTCGATAATTTCCTGTGCTTTGATAAATACGGTTTTTTTATTGCTGATATTTTTCATCAGTGCAATAAATTCATCGCCGCCTACGCGCCCTAAGATATCGATATCACGGAATAAATCGCGGATTTTTGAGGCAGTTTGTGAGATAACCGCATCGCCAAACGCATGCCCAAACGTATCATTTACTTGCTTAAAATGGTCAATATCAATGATGAAAAACGCGTGTCTGCCAGCTTTGCCCTCGCCGGTAGATAAAAAATCGGTAATGTGCTTTTCGGTAGCGGTTTTGTTATACAGCGCGGTCAATGCGTCGTGCTCCGCTTGATACAGTAGCGCCAGTTCTCTTGTTTTTTCTTCGTCAATGTTTTCCACATACGAATATCCAATTAAATCGCCGGTTTGCACGTCTTCAAACAAATGGAAATTGCAGCGCACCCAAATATATTCGCCATCCACATGCGGCCTGCGATAATCGCACGAAATTTCGCTTTTGCCGCTTGCGTAAGCGTCCAAAATATTTTGCCGTAAATAACATTGGCTAAACTGCGCAACATCGTCGGGGTGTAGCGCGCTTTGCATAAACGATTCAATCATATCCGAATACACATCGCTTTGCGCAACGCCAAAGCGCTCGCCCCATTTTTCATGGCCGGAAATAAAATGGTTTTTCGTTATATTCACCGCATACACCGTGGCAGCTTTACCAATCATCGCTTCGTAAAATCGGCGTTCTTCGTCCGATTTCAGCTGTTTGATTTTGATATCATGGATATCGGATATGTAGCATCGAATGCTGATATCTCCGGTAACGGCATCCTTGATAATATTAATGTTTTTTCTGTGCCAGCGGCTCGATTTATCATCGGCTTTTTTGCGATATTCCAAAACAATGCGCTTTGTGCCGCTTTCATAAGCGGCAATCAGCTTGCCCCTGTTCAGCGCTTGGCAAGCCTGCTCTTCGTCCTCCGGCATGATAACGTGCTTGCAAAAAAAGCGCGTCAAGTCATCCAGTGTAACAATATCGTTTACCCCGGCCAATTGTGCCCATTCGGTATTAAACCGCACAATTTTATTTTGCGTTACATTGGCCTCGTAAATAAAGTTTTGGCTGTCGGCCATGATGCTGGAAAACTCTTTTTCGCGCTCTAATTGGCGAATATGTGTAACATTTTTGCGCACACCCACCGCGCGAATCGGGTTGCCCGCATCGTCAAACACGTTTACTAAATTTAGCTCAAATTCGTGCATTTTCCCGTCTGCATCTCTTGTGTTGATAAAGCAGGAGGCTGTTTTTTCGCCGCTTTCAATTTTTTGATACATAGCAAGATAAACATCTGCGTATTCCGGCAAAATAAACTGGTTTCGCACAAAGGTTTCGGGGCCGTTTGGCACCACGGTGCCAATGCCGTAAAAGGCTGCTTCCTTTTCCCGAAACAGCAATTCTTTCGTACGCACGTTGTATTCAAACATCGTTATGTCCGAATACCGCATGGCCACTTCGTATTGCTTTTTGGTAATTTTTAAATCCTCTTCTGTCTTTTTTAATGCGGTGATATCCGTAATGGTGCATTGCACCGCTTTACTGTTTGCAGGCCCGTCAATTAAAAGGCCCTTATCCAGCACCCATAAGATGTTGCCGTTTTTGTGCCGCATGCGATAGGTAACACTAAACTGATTTTGCGTTTGCAGCTGCTGTGCAATTTGCGTTTTCACCGCCGCAACATCTGCGGGCAGCATCAAAGCCGTATGTGCGTTGCTGCACATCATGCGAATTTCTGCCATCGTATAACCCACAAGGTCCAAAAAACCCTTGTTTGCATATAAAAGCGTGAACGCCTCGTCATAATTGCAAATTTCCACGCCGCCAAACACGTTTTCAATCAAAATAGCCGGATTGTCGTTTTGAAAAATGTCCATGCAATCCTCCCCCTTTCGCCAATTTGCAACATTTATATTGAGATGAGCGCTTCAAAATCTTTGGCCTGTATCGGACGCGAATAATAATAGCCTTGCACGATATCGCAATCCGTTGCCTTTAAAAATGCAATTTGGTCTATCGTTTCTATGCCTTCAGCCACGGTTTTCAAGCCCAGCTTTTTCGACATCGAAAAGATATCATCCACAAGCGATTGTCCTCTTGTATCTTCCATCAAATTATCAAAAAAGCTTTTGTCCAGCTTCACTACGTCGATGGGCAAATCCTTTAACGTGCCCAGCGACGAATAGCCGCACCCAAAATCGTCAATGGCAATGCGGATGCCGAGGCTGCGGATTCTTCGCATCATGCTTTTCATGTTTTCTGTGTCTGCATATACCGCGCTTTCCGTTAGCTCAAATTCCAATTGTTCCGGATTAATCTGATATTCTTCCATGATTTTCAGCAGCTTTTGCGGCAGATGATTATCCGAAATATGCACGCGCGAAATATTCACGGATATGGGCAGCTCTTGCATATTGCCATGTGCGCGCCATTTCGACAAGAGAAAACACACCTGTTCAAACACATATAAATCCAATTGACGGATAAATCCGTTCTTTTCAAACAGGGGGATAAAATCGTTTGGCGGAATCAACGTGCCGTCGGGTTTTTGCCAGCGCACAAGCGCTTCCGCACCGATTACGCGCTCGGTTTTAACACTGTATTTTGGCTGCAAATACACCGCAAATTCATGCGCCTTCAGCGCCTCGTGCATCGCATTTTCAATTTCCTTATCTTTTAAAATCTCCAAGCGTGTTTTTTCGTCAAAAAAGCTGTAATTGCTATCGGTGCTTTGCTTTGCCACGTTGCGGGCAATCGTGGCACGGTCGTTGATGATATCAATGCTTGCGGTTTCCTTATCAATCAGATAAATGCCCGCAAATACCTCAATGGTATAATCGGACGCAATATTGCGCACCGCTTGCGACAATTGCGCAATGCAATCCACAATTTGCTCCCGATTTTCATATTGCATCAAAATTGCAAATTTATCATCCGACACACGCGCAAAGATATCGTTTTCGCCGATGGTTTCATTGATAATAACGGCAAAAGCCTTTAGGGTGCTATCGCCTCGGGCATGCCCAAACAAATCGTTCAGCACACTAAACTTTTTAATATCCAGCGATACCAGCGCGTATTGCGCATGGATTTGCGTATCCAGCATTTCTTTGGCGTCAATGATAAATTTGTCCCAATTGTAAAACCCGGTTATCTTATCATAAAACGCAATTTGCTGTAAGCGCTTATTGCTTTTTTTCGTGTTGAAAACCGTTATGATGCAAAGCGCGCTCAAGGCCAGCACAACAAGCAGCATAAAAATTGTCAGTTCAATAATCAATTTATCCGATTGAAAGGAAATCACTTTCGATGGCACCACCGAAATGAGCCACCAGTCGTTGATACCCACCTTTGAATAATACACCATCTTGCGCACGGCACCTGCTCGGTTTTCAAAGGTTCCGTCAAGGCCCTGCGCCATGTTGAGTTTCATTGTTCGATAGTTTGCGTCCGAAACGTTTTTGCTAATTTCGTCAAATAAATTGGTATATTCGCCAACGCTGTTTGGATGCGTTGTGCGCACAACCGGGCTACCATCTGCCGTAATGATGTAAGAATAGCCTTCGCCTCCAAAACTGCTAATTTGCATGATATTGGCAAAATCCTCTTGCGTTTTGGTTGCAAAAATTACTTCCTCCACTGCACCGT
>JAGPHI010000300.1 GCA_018055565.1 Oscillospiraceae bacterium
CGCGCTTTTGTTCCGCCTCTTGCCTGCGGATGGCAAGGCCTTCACTGTATGCGCTGAGTAGCGCTTCATAATTGATAGCGGGCTTTGCCGCCGTAGTGCCATTGTCGGCAGGCTTTGTGGCCACTGATTGCTGCGCTTGCAGCGATTTTTCTGTGCCTTGATGATAGTATTCGGCTGGTTTCACGCTTTGCTGCATCAGGGCGCGCGCCTGCGATTCGGTGATGCGTGGCGAATTTGCGATATCCCAGGGGGTTTTTGTGCTGCCGTAAGGGGTAGACATTTGTTTTGCCATTTTGTTCATCCTTTCGTTTACGCCTTTGTAAAAAAGGCGATGATCTGTTTATTTTGAAAGTTCTTCTGCGCTTTTTTCAAGCGCAATCACGGGGGTGCTGTCCTCGGCCTTTTCCGTAATAAGTGCTTTGCCATATGCACGATTGAGCACCTCTTTGGCCACATCCACGCGCAGCGCGCGCGGCAGGCTGCCGTCTAAAAGCACCTCGGTTAGCACCTCCACTGCCTGCGGGCACGCCGCCTCTAAAAGGCGCTGTGTTTTGCTGCGGCCTGTGGCAGATTTGGCGCCGGTTGTTGCTTTCATTGCGGGTATCCCTCCTTTCTTTTCAATCGCAGTGGCCGCCGTGCACTGCCGCTGCGTGCGCTTTTATTTAAAATTGCCGTTTTCGGTATATTCCAGCGCCACCTCGGTGATACCAAAAGGCTCTGCTTGCGCGTTTTCCAGCCGAAAGCAGGCTTTGTCGGCCTTTTTTAGGCGAACGCGTGTGCCAATGGTGCGCGGCGTTGTATCGCAGCGAAACGTCAGCTTTGAAAACACCAAATTGGAAAACGAGAGATAACCCGCTTTGGCCTTATCGTTTAAAAGCGTTTGCCATACGCCCTTGCAGCGCGCGCTGACGCACACGCCCGTGACAGGCGCTGCGGCAAGACGCACGGCAAGATACGCAAAGGCCTTGTTTTTATAAAATGTTGCGCCGCCAAAATCCGGTAAATCCCAATGTGCTTTTACAGGTGTGTCGTTATCGCAATAATCGTTTGGCAAAAGCGTATGCGCGCAAAAGCGGCACACCGCCCCTGCCTGTGTGCCAAAAAACAATCTGTCGTCTTGCTGCCAAAGCACGGTTGCCGCGCAGTTTTCACGGTAATAGCCCTCATATTGGCGGGCTGACCACGGCATACCCTGTGCGCGCGGCGTGGGCTGTAACCCGTCTAAAAACCAAAGCTTGCCGCCCAGCGCAAGCACGTAAAAATCTTGCCAGTGCGCTGCATAAGCGCCCGCTTGCGCTGCCGCAAGCATGCCGCCGTTTAAATAAAAGCTGCGGCATTGTGCAAAGCGCGAGCCATCGGTTTCGGTGCGCGTTACCGCCATAACGCCTTGTTTTGACAGATACAGCGGCTCGCCCTCCAGCATGCCAAGCGATGCCGCTGCCACAAGCCCCGGCCCTGCCAGCGATGCCGTGATGGGAAACGCCGCTTGCCCGTCAATTAAATTGCCCGCGCGCAAAATCAGGTTGCCTTGCTCATAGGGGGTGTTTTTATGGGCAATTAAATAGCCGTCTAACAGGCTGTAGCCCTCGATGGCCTCCTTGCCGCCCAGCACGCAATACGAATGATCGCCAAAATAGGTGGCATCGTTTTGCGCGCTATAATAATCCCGATTGGGATATTGGGCGCTGCCTGCGGCAAACACCCGATCCTCAACGCCGTTTACACCAAAGGCGCACACCGCGCGCGCGGTTAAAATGCGCGCGGCGTAATCCGGCACCGTGTGCGCGGCGGTAATTTCCACATTTGGCTCGCCCGCTACGGGCGGCGCGCCGGGCGGGGCAACAAAATATATTTCGCCCGTTTGCCTGTTTACACTAAATGCGGTGCCCTCCACAGCGTCGCGCCATGTTTTATCGGCGTTTTGTATGCGCACCGTTACGGCCGCCGCATCCAGCGGCGTATGCGACAAATGATATACCTTTGCATCCGCCGTACCTACAAAGGTTTCGCAATATTTGGGCGTGAGCAAATTCAGCTCCTCGTATGCCCCGCCGCCGCCCTGCGGCGTGCCCGCAATCGTAACTTTTGGGATTTTGGCGCACTGGCTTACATTTTTGATAACGCCTGCGCTCCACACAAGATACTGTTGGCCGTCAAAAAGATACAAGCTTTCGCCCAAAAACACCGCACGGCTTTGCGCGTTTGTCATTTGGGTAAAACACGGCGCCGGCAGCGGCGCATCCCAGTTTGTAATATGATACAGCTTTGTGCCCGCGTGCAAAAGCGCCGTTTGATTGCCCAGCACAAAGCATCCGTGAATTGCGCCGTCTGCGGTAAAAAGGGTTTTATATCCCTGCATTTTGCGCACCTTGCCCGGCACGTCACGCAGCATATTGGGGGCACAGGGGCTGCGCGAAAGCGGCACCGAGGACGGGCTATTGGTTAAATCGCATCCGCCAAAATAATTGATGCAGGTTTTTGCTTTGCCATGCGCTGCCGGCACCGAAAATTGCGTCATGTGCACC
>JAGPHI010000301.1 GCA_018055565.1 Oscillospiraceae bacterium
AGCCAATGGTGGCGATAGCGAATGCAATGAGCACCGCACGGGTGACAGAGGTAGAGCCTGTGATGCATGGGTCGCGCATTGATGCGGTGAAGCAAAAGCGCGATTTTTGCAAAACAAAGCCGAATGCGCAGCCGAACACCCAAAACAGCGCTAAATTGCTGTTATAGAAGCCCAGCGCAATGCCTACAGCTGCAATGAAGAGGAAAACCAGCACGCCGAACGGCACTTGGCTTTTTTTCTTTTTGCGCGCGGGCCTTGCCGGTGCAGAGGCTTGCGTTTTGTCGGTTTGTGCGTTTTCTGGCATTGAGTACACCTCCAAGTTTACATTTTTGAATTGCCGAGATTGCTTTACTACGTGTTTCATTATAGCATGTTTGTTAAAAGTTTCACTATACAAACTCTTAATGCAGCATAAGATTTTGTTATAACGTTTTTGTATGACCGTTTTTGGTATAAGACTTGCTTTTATCTGTCTTACTGCTATAATATTATGCAATGGCAGCTTTTTGGCTTGCATGCACTGATAGGATAGAAAAGAGGATACACAATGCAACTGGAACATATTATATTGTTTTCCAAAATTGCCACTGAAAAAAGCATTTCTAAGGTGGCAAATGCCAACCATATCTCGCAGCCAGCGTTAAGCCAGCAGATGCAGCGCTTGGAAGAAGAGGTGGGGCAAAAGCTGTTTGAGCGCTCTAACCGTGGCATTGAATTGACGCAGGCGGGCATCGTGATGGAAAAATACGCCGCCCAATTTATGCAGGTATACAGCAATTTTCGGCAGGATTTAGACAATTTACATACAAAATATTGCACAGTGCGCATTGCGGCAACGCCTGTTGCGGCAAATTACGCGCTGCCGTGCTCGCTGTTTAAGCTAAAGTTTCGCTTTCCGGAAAACGAATTTAGTTTAACGGATATTAATTCGCAAGAGGTGGTGCAGCAGGTGCGCAGCGGCAACGCCGATATCGGCTTTATAGTGGGGCCTACCGATTCCCCCGAACTTGTGTGCCGTGAATCGTTTTCGGATAAAATCTATCTTGTGGCAAAGGCCGATTATCATGTGGCAAACACGTTGACACTCAGCGAGCTGGACGCGCTGCCCATGATTATGCTGAACGAGCATTCCGGCACCTCGAAGCTGCTTTGCGATTATTTGGCAAAGCTGGGCTGCGACGTGCAGAAGTTTCATGTGGCATGCCGTTTAGGCTCTACCGAATCCGTGAAAAGCGCGGTGCTTGCGCAGCACGGGCTTGCGTTTTTGCCGTATATGGCGATTAAAAAAGAGATTTATCAAAAACAAATGAAGATTATCAGCTTGCAGGATTTTGACCTGAACTGCGATATTTATTCGATTCATCGTACAAAAGAGGATATTGGCAACGAACAGCTGTTTTCCATTATTAAGTATTTTATCACCACAGTATCCAAAAGCATTTGCTGATGGAGCGTAAGGAAGGGGCCGACAAAATGTTGGAGCTGGACTGTTTGGGCGATATGTGCCCTGTGCCCGTGATGAAGCTGCAAGAGTGCGCGCGCATGCAAAAGCCGGGCGACAGCGTGAAGCTGATTACCGACCACAGCTGTACCGTGGAATCCGTGACAAGCTTTTGCCAAAAGCATCAGCTTTTGCTTTCGGTGGTAGAGCCGATTAACGGCGTGTGGGAGCTAACGGTAACAAAGCCCGCCGAAGAAATGTTGACCGCTTCGGCTGCGTTTTACGCACGCTATCGCGCAGAGGATGAAGAAGCGCAAATGGCGCAATGCCTGCACGGTGCGCTTGCCTCGGACGGCGAATTTGCAAACAAAGCCATGCGCCTTTATGCAAGCGAAGTGGGGTGCGAACAAATTTTGTTCACGCCAAGCTGCTCGGCGGCGCTGGAGCTTGGCATAAAAACGCTGGGGGTACGCGCGGGCGACGAAGTGATTATGCCGTCATATAATTTCCCGTCCGCAGCCAACGCGGTGCTGGCAAGTGGCGCAGTGCCTGTATTTTGCGATGTAGATGCCGCCACGCAAAACATTTCGCCCGAAAGCCTGCAAGCCGCCATCACCCCGCGCACCGTGGGCATTGTGCCCGTGCATTATGCGGGCGTGGCAGCCGATATGAAAAAGCTGCTGCACATTGCGCAAAAAGCAAAGCTTTGGGTGATGGAAGATGCCGCGCAATGCGTGGGCGCAACGTATCAAACGCAGCCGCTTGGCACGCTGGGTGATATGGGCGCTGTGAGCTTTCATTCCACAAAAAACATTACCTGCGGCGAGGGCGGCGCATTGCTGCTGCGCGACGAGGCGCTTTGGCAGCGCGCGCGTATATTGCGCATGCATGGCACGGACCGCGCCTTGTTTTTGCATGGCGAGCGCGACCGATACACCTGGCAGGACGCGGGCGGCTGCGCCATTTTAAGCGAGCCATGCGCTTGCCTTTTATACAGCCAGCTTTCGCATTTATCCGAAATTTGCACCGCGCGCCTTAGTGTGGCAAACGCTTATCACACAGCCCTGCGCCCGTTAGAAG
>JAGPHI010000302.1 GCA_018055565.1 Oscillospiraceae bacterium
AATCAATTGGGGCATAGCGGCGGCATGCTATTGCGCGCTTATGTGCCTAATTGTAGTGATAACCAGCCTGCCTTATGGCGCGCGTGGCGAGGGCACGGCGCAATCCGCGGTAGATTTTTCCAAAGGGTGGACGGTGTATGCCGATGATAAGCAGTTGGCTACTGATGCATCGCTGCCGTTTGTGCTCGACAACAAAGATTTATTGCACATTGAAATTCGTAATCAAATTCCGCCATTGCCGTTTGCGGTGTCGATGCTGGAAACAATGATTTTCCAGCGGGATTTTGCAGTATATGTGGACGGCACGCTTGTGAGCGAAAAGGTGTTTTCGCAAAAATATTTTAATCAAGATACACCGGGCTCGGGCCGCGTTTTTGTGCAGCTGCCGCAGGATAGCGCCGGCAAAGAAATTGTAATTAAAATGTACAAGGCTGTGCCACAGGATGAAAGCGCCATCGCACAAATCCGCATTATGGACGGCGTTTTAAACGAGCGCAATATCGTGTCGCTTTCGGGCTCGGCCTTTGTGGCAACCATTTTGATGTTTTTTGTGGGCGTGTG
Source organism: Oscillospiraceae bacterium (assembly GCA_018055565.1). Classification (GTDB taxonomy): domain Bacteria; phylum Bacillota; class Clostridia; order Oscillospirales; family Ruminococcaceae; genus JAGPHI01. Next base: position 562 of record JAGPHI010000302.1, read on the forward strand.
CCTTTTGATAACCTCTATCGTATATGTGTGCGGCGGCATCAAAATTTATTCGCTTTGTTCCATGTCCATGTTTGTTATCACTTCGTCGCTTTGGGTGATGTGCAACAGTAAGGTGCTGCAATTTTTTACGGATAACTGGGTGCTGATGCACAATTTAGAATATATGGCCTTTTACTCAACGCCCCTTTGGCTGTGGATTTTTTTATACTACAACTGGGAAAAGCATGAAAAAACCTGCAAAGTTGCCATTACAATTTTAACGGTATTTTCTATGGCCGTGCTTACGGCAAAGGTGTTTGGCATTTGCGATTTTTATGCCTCGCTGCGCATATACCATGCGCTGGCACTGGGCAATATTGTGGTTATTTTAATTTTAGGCATCAAGGAGTTTCGGCGCCAATCCAAAGCACTCAAAATTTTCTTTTTGGGCATTGCCTGTTTGTGCCTCACCTCCTGCCTTGACCTTGTGCGATATTACACATTGTTTTCGCCCGACGCGATGGCCGTGTTTTTCATCTTTGGCGTAATCTTTATGGGCTTTTGCCTTTTTTTCACCTTTATTATTATGACAAAGGATTCCTTCACGGCCACCGTGCAAGCCAATATCTATAAAGAAATGGCGTTTTCGGATATTTTAACAGGTTTGCAAAGCCGCACCAAATGGGAAAAGGATATCGCAGATATCCAAAATCGCCCTGGCTCTTACACTACCGTTACGGCCGTAATGATTGATGTAAACAAACTAAAACGCATGAACGACCAATACGGCCACCACACAGGCGACCAAATGCTCATTGCGGTGGCAGATACATTAAAAACGCGCTTTGCGGGCATCGCCAGCACCTATCGCTTAGGCGGGGACGAATTTTGCGTCATTGCCCTTAATCAAAACGAGGCCGACATTAAGCCCATTTTGGCACAGATGGATGCCGAATTGCAGGCGATTCCCTTTGCCGAAACCGTGTCGGTGGCGTGGGGTTGCGCTTCGTGTCAGCATGGCACGTGCACGGATATCAACGCCTTAATACGCGAGGCAGATAACCGCATGTATGAATCCAAGCGCAAAATGAAAGAATGCGCGGCGCCCGCGTGCCAATAGCTGCACGCCTCGGCTAGAAAACAAAAACGGATTGCATCGTGCAATCCGTTTTTTTTGATATGTGTGGTTACTCCCAACCACCTAAATCTGTTCCACCGGTACCATCGACACCAACAGATTGGCTATAATAAAGTCCGCAGACAGGGCATTGCCCTACATCGCTCCCATTTCCATGATAGTGTTGCTTTTCTGCGGGTGGGGGCGGGGGAGGTGTAGTTCCACCGCCCGTGTTGCCGCCCGTGTTGCCGCCCGTATTCCCGCCAGTGGAGCCGCCTGTAGCGCCACCTGCCGTGCCTGTTGTATTGCCGCCTGCGGGCTTGTTGGGCGCTGTGGGCTTCGGCGCATTTTGTACCGTCAGCGTGTATTCGGCTTTTATCTTGCCGTCCGTGGTGGAAACAGTCATTTTTGCGGTGCCCGCCTTTTTTGCGGTAATAACACTGTCTTTCACTGTGGCAATGCCCTCGTCGCTGCTTTTCCACACAAGCGGCGTGTCTTTCGCTTCGGCGGGTGCAACCGTCGCTTTTACCGTTACGCTGCCGCCCACAAAAAGGATACCCTCTGTTTTATCAAGCGTTATGGCCGTGGGCGCGGTGGTTACTTTTACTTTGGTGTCGGCGCTACAATCGCCCATTGTGGTGGTGATGGTCGCTTCGCCGTTTGCAACGGCGGTTACTGTGCCGTCCGCGCTAACGGTGGCCACTGTTTCGTCGCTGCTTTTGTAGGTAACGCCGTCCACGGTGGCGTTTTCGGGCATGGGCTTTGCGTTCAGCTTTGCTGTGCCCTCGCCGTTTATCGCAAGCGCCAAACTTTCGGGCACAGCCACGCCCGTGCAGGGTACAATCACGTTCACCTTGCAA
>JAGPHI010000028.1 GCA_018055565.1 Oscillospiraceae bacterium
AACCAGTTGACGTTAAAGATTTTCGGGGCTTTGTCGCCCATTTTTTTGCCCATTTCCAGCCAGTGGCCGAAATAGTCGCCCATGTTATAGCCGCAGAAGGGGCGCATGGCCATCGGGTCACGGCGCACAACACCCACGTCGCCTGTGGCGGCAGCGGTGGTTTCAGAAGCCATAGAAGAGCCTACAAACACGCCATGTGCCCAATCAAACGATTGGTAAACCAGCGGCGCAGTTTTGGCGCGGCGGCCACCAAATACGATAGCAGACACGGGCACGCCGTCGGGATTGTTAAATTCTTTCGACAGGCAGGGGCAATTGATGGCAGGCGCGGTAAAGCGGCTGTTCGGATGTGCCAATTTGCCGCCCTCGGCGATAAACTCTTTGCCGTTTACTTTGCCGCCAGTCCACTCGATGGTGTCTTCGGGCGGGTTTTTATCAAGGCCTTCCCACCATACGGTGTTGTCGGTCAAGTTGTGTGCAACGTTGGTAAAGATGGTGTTTTTCTTGGTGCTTTCAAGCGCATTGAAGTTGGATTTGGCATTGGTGCCGGGGGCTACGCCAAAGAAGCCAGCTTCGGGGTTGATGGCATACAAGCGGCCATCTTTGCCGATGTGCATCCAGGCAATATCGTCGCCCACTGTCCATACTTTGTAGCCTTTTTTGGCATACACTTCGGGCGGAATGAGCATGGCAAGGTTTGTTTTGCCGCAGGCAGACGGGAACGCAGCTGTGATGTATTCCACTTTGCCATCCGGGCTCTCAAGGCCCAAAATCAGCATATGCTCGGCCATCCAGCCCTCTTTATAGCCCTGATACGACGCGATGCGCAAAGCAAAGCATTTTTTGCCCAAAAGCACGTTGCCGCCGTAAGCGGAGTTGATGGACCAAATGGCATTATCCTCGGGGAAATGCACGATGTAACGGTTTTCTGCGTCTACTTGTGCTTTCGAGTGCAGGCCGCGCACGAAATCGTTGGATGTTTCGCCAAGCTGATCCAGCGCTTTTTGGCCCATGCGGGTCATGATGTCCATGTTCAGCACAACATAAATAGAGTCGGATACTTCAACGCCCACTTTGGAGTAAGGGCTGCCCACAGGGCCCATGCAGTAAGGAATTACATACATGGTGCGGCCTTCCATAACGCCTGTGTAAAGCGGGGTAAGCTTCGCTTTCATCTCGGCGGGAGCCATCCAGTTATTGATAGGGCCGGCGTCTTCTTTATTGCTGGTGCAAATAAAGGTGCGATCCTCTACGCGAGCCACGTCGTTTTTCTTTGTGCGGTGCAAAAGGCAACCGGGCAGCTTGTCTTGGTTAAGCTCCTCCATCTCGCCGCTGGCAACAGCCTCGTCGCGCAAAGCTTTCAGCTGTGCTTCGCTGCCGTCAATCCACACAACCTTTGCAGGTTTTGTCAGCGCGGTCATCTCGTCTACCCATGTCAAAACATTTTTGTTGTTTGTCATTTTAAACACCTTCCTCTTTCTTTTCAATCGTTCTTTTCGCTACAGGGATATTAAAAGCGATTTGGATTTATTATACCTCTTCGTTAAAAATAACACAAGTTATTTTCAGGATTTTATAACCAAAAGTGCAAAAGTTTTACATTGTAGACATAATTATAATTTTGGCATTTGCACAGCACTTGTAAATGCTTGCCCGCACGCACGCGGACTGGCTAGGCAAAGCGCGGTAAAATCCTCTGCGGCGGCGTGCGCAGCGGCGATGATGGCCGCGTTTTCGCCCGCGCGGGCAAGCGATGCCAACGAGGAGCCAAACGGCAGCGTGGCGCTGGCTTTTGCCCGTTTTAACAGCGATATGCCGCGTGCCGATGCGCCCAATACCTGCACATAGGGCACAGGCATGTTTACTGCCTTTGTGTATCCCAGCGCTGCGTCCAGCGCAAGGCGGCGCAAGCGCGAGTGCGCATAGCGGCGCGTTTTTAAGGCGGCATATAATGCATCGGCGGTTTTTGCCGTTTGCACGGCGGCGAAAAGGCGGTTTTCAAGCCCTTCGCTTGTGCCGCGCACGGCGGCCAGTGTTTGTGCGTCAAGCGCGCGCAGGCGCGATAAAAGCGCCACGGAAAATGCGGCTTTGCTGGTAATATCGCCGTTTTTTTCGGCGGTTAAATAAATGGGCAGCGCCGCGGGGGGAAGATAGGGCGCTGCGGCCTGCACACCCTTTTGTGCAATGATGGTGCGGATGGCGCTGGCGCTGGCAATAAAGCCATCGGCTGTGCTTGCATCATGCGCTGCGCCCACGCGCCGTATGCCATAAGGCACAAGGGGGCTTGCAGCCGCTGCAATGGCCTTGCAATATTCCACTGCCAAAATATTATTTGGCTCGCGCATAAGCGCCGCAGCCTCGGGCGAAAAGGCAGCAAGCGCGCGCTGCACGGCAGGGGCATAGGCAAGGCCTTTTGCAAGCTCTTGTTGCAGCGCTTGCGGATAAGCCGCATTGCGCATCGCATAGGCGGCCTGTGTAATGAAATCTGTGCTTTCGGCCTCCATGCCAAAGGCAAGCGTGTCGCATACGCCAAGCGCCGTTAGCACGCGCACGCCTGCCGCCGCAAAGCCCTCGGCACTGCAAAGCGCATAGGGCGCGGGCAGCGAAACCAGCAAATCCACACCGCCAATAAGCGCCGCCGATACGCGCACATCGCACGGAAACAATGCCGCTTCGCCGCGCTGCACCACCGACGGGCTCATCACGGCAACAATTGCCTCAAAGCCCGCCTCGCGCAGCAGCTGTATTTGCAGGGCATGCCCTGCGTGAAATGGATTATATTCGGCAATAATGCCTGCTATTTTCATCCAATACTCTTCCTTTCGCCGTAATTTTCGGCAAATTTCTGCATCTGCCTTGAAATATGTGTAATTACATTATATAATAGATAAGCAAATTAATCCATAACAGGAGGCAGACAAGTTTGAAAGACAATTCTTTCAAACTGGGTTTTGTGCTTTGCGCGCCGCAGCGGTGCGCATTTGGCGAAGCCAAAACGGCACAATTCCGCAAGAAAGGAATGGTTATATGAAGGTTTTAGTTATCAACTGTGGGTCAAGCTCGCTGAAATATCAACTGATTGATATGACAGACGAAAGCGTGCTTTGCAAAGGCAATTGCGAGCGCATTGCGATGGAGGGCAGCTTTATTACCCATAAGGCACACGACAAGGAATGGCGCGAGGAAATGCCTTTCCCCACACATACCGAGGCGTTTATGAAAGTGGTTGCCATGATGACCGAGGGCGAATCGGCTGTGGTAAAGGATAAAAGCGAAATTACGGCGATTGGCCACCGCATTGTGCAGGGCGCAGAGCACTTCACAAAATCGGAGCTTGTTACCGATGCAATCATCGACAAAATTGAAGAGATTGCCCCGCTTGCCCCCGTGCACAATCTTGCACACGTGCAGGGCCTGCGCAGCGCCAAAAAGGTGTTTGGCGATATCCCGAACGTGGTTGTATTTGACACTACCTTTCACCAAACGATGCCCCCGAAAGCATACATGTATGCAATCCCGTACGAATATTACGAAAAATATGCCATTCGCCGCTATGGCGCGCACGGCACCAGCCATCGCTATGTGAGCCAAAAGGCCGCAGAGGTTTTGGGCAAAAAGCCGTCGGAAGTGAAAATGATTACCTGCCATTTGGGCAACGGCTCGTCCATCACAGCGGTAGACGGCGGCAAATGCGTGGATACCAGCATGGGGCTTACGCCGCTTGCAGGCCTTATCATGGGCACACGCTGCGGCGATCTTGACCCCAGCGTGGTGTGCTATCTTGCCGACAAAATCGACATTCACGGCAACGACATGAGCGAGCTGCTGAATAAAAAATCCGGCTTCCTCGGCGTGTCCGGCATCTCCAGTGATAACCGCGACATTGAAACCGCCGCCGAAAATGGCGATAAGCGCGCACAGCTTGTGTGCGATATGCTGGCATATCAAATTAAAAAATACATCGGCTCTTACACAGCCGCAATGAACGGGCTGGACTGCCTTGTGTTCACAGGCGGCATCGGCGAAAACGCCAAAAGCGTGCGCAGCCGTGTGTGCGAGCAAATGAGCTATCTTGGCATCCAATTGGACGAAGCCAAAAATCAGCAGCGCGGCGACGTGCTGGATTTAACCGCCGAGGGCGGCAAGGTGAAAATCCTTGTGGTGTGCACCAATGAGGAATTGATGATTGCGCGCGATACCAAAGCGCTTGTGCAAGCGTAAGCCTTTGCAAAAAACGCCCCCGCCGAAAGGCGGGGTGGTTAGTAAAACCATTTGTAAACCGAGGGCAAAAGGCAGATTTAACACGAGTAAAAACAAGGCTTTGGGGCATACCCCAAAGCCTTGTTTTTTTATTTGCATCGTTTCTCACGCTTGCAAATCGCAACAATAGACTTGGCGTGTTTCACATGATATAATACCTATAAACAGTTGTTATACATATATACGCAGGGCGGTAACCGCCATTTTGCGCAATGATAAATCATTTTAACACTTACGGTGATAGCTGCTTAAAAATTGCGCTTGGCTTTTCTCTGCGTAGCGGCAATGATGTACCAGTGTCCGCCAAGCAGTACACCGCGGTGCGCTCAATATCTAAACTACCGTTTGGGGAGGAGATACGATGAACGAGCTAATTCCTAACCTGCTGCGGGCGGTTATCACCGATGTGATGCTGATTTTGCTGCTGTCCACCATGGCAACCCCAAAGTATAAAAGCAAATGGATGTATGCGCTTGTTACTGCCGGCATACTGGCAGTAAACATCAGCGCGGACGCGCATTTTTATCTAACGGCAAACTACACGGCGGTTTTTTATGTTGACCTTGTGATGCTGCTGGTGATTGGCATCGCATTAAAACCTCTTTTTTCTGATAAAATCATGCCGTGGTGCTTTAGCTACATCACCATGCTGAACATTTACGCGGCGGTTATGATTGTAAGCTATCTGCTTTGCGGCGTGTTTCCAAAACCGATTTACGGCAACGCATGGCTGCGTCTGCTGTTCTTTTTCGTTATCGTCCTTGTGTTCCGCAAATGGGTGTCGAGGCTCTATCGCAAGGTGCTGGACTATTGGCACATCTACATTTTGCCAATTTTGGCGCTGCTGGTTTGCTTTTTAGGCTATTTTTTCGGTAGCGATATTTTGAAGCAGATGGAAACCAATTACCTGCCTTTGGCGCTTTTAATTCTATTGGGCTTGTCGGTTTACATATCCATTATCCACTCCCTCAAAACCATCACAGAGCAGTATCAGCTGCGGGAGGAAAACCTGAAAATACAAGCAGACCGCGAGCTGACCCGTCAGAGGCTTACGCTGATGGATAATGCGGTTGGGCAGATGAGCACGGCGCGGCACGACCAGCGGCACTTTAACCACACTGTGGTGGCGCTGCTGCGGCAGGGCGAAAACCAGCAGGCGATCGAGCTGCTGGAACAAGGCAGCCAGTTTTTGCAGCTGCGGCCTGCCATATACTGTGAAAACATGTCGGTAAACGCCGCCGTGTCCTATTATGCCGAGCAGGCAAAGCGGCAGGGCATCCAATGCGATATACGGCTCAACATCCCCGAAAAGCTAAGTATAGACGAGCTTTCTCTTGCAATTGCAATATCCAACCTCATGGAAAACGCCATCATTGCCTGCACTGCTGTGCCCGAAAACGCGCGTGTTTTGCGCTTCACCGCTGTAGACAACGGGCAGCTGCTGCTGGAGATGACAAACCCTTATATGGGCAAAATTACGCTAGACAAGGACGGTATGCCGATCACTTCCAAAGATGGTCACGGCTGGGGCAGCCGCAGCGTTGCTGCCTTTGTGAAAAGCTTTGGTGGAGAACTGCTTTATGAGCTTTTGGACGGTATTTTCCGAGTGCGAATGATCGTGTGAGGGCGAGCAAGCTACTGGCCTACCGTGAGGTGGCAAGGGCGTATCCCACTCTGCTCAAAAAATCAATGCTCGACATTCTCGGCTATATTTTGGGCTTTTGCCCAGTACCAAAGGAGGGACGCCTTGATTATAAATGGGATATTGTAATGCGCAGATATTTTAGTGTTTTTTATACCAAATAATGGCTTTGTTTTGAATTTTCTGCTATAATAAAGGATAATCTTAGTGCCGCATAACCAAAAAACTGTATAAAGTTAGCGTATCATTTAAAACCAACTGTAAGTAATAAGCTTTTGTGCTAAATCAAGGAAGGATATGAAAGATTATGAAAAAGACAAACACCAAAAAAATGCTGGCTAGATTAGTGACGTTTTTTATCATTGCAGCAATAGTACTGCCTATGGAGGCACTGGCCAAAGACTATGACAGAACGATAAGCGCCGATAAATTAAAGGTAGGGAATATTATCCAACCAGGAGATAAACTGATAGGGGATTGTAATGCTTTCCCCGCTGGGTGGGCTTATATCAATGTGGATGCGGGCGAGATTCATAAGGGCACAACGGTAGCTGCGTCATTTGAAGATGTTGTACAAGCCATGGGTGGGATAGAAAAGTGGAACATTCCAGCGGGTAAGGAATTTTCAGGTTGGGAAATAACGGTGGTGGGCGGATGCATGTGCAGCGATGTTGATCCGGTTGCAAACCCGAGACATTGGGGTAATCCTGTCAATTTAGTTCCAGTGTTTACCGATGCGCCCCCACCCACCGTGCCAACCTTAACCGCAGGAGCGGTAAACCGCACATCGGATGCCACCGCAACGGTAAAGTTTACCTCCAGTGTGGCGGGGCAATATTATTACATAGTTAAAGAGGGCACTGGGTTAGTATTTTTTCCCACCACTGGCGCAGGAACGCCTTGCACTACCGCTGAAACGACCATCAGTGTCACCGACATGACCGCCGGGGAAAAGTATATTTACATCATTGTAAAGGATGCGGCAGGCAATGCCAGCGATAAATTAAGGATTGCCATTCCGGCATATACGCCCTCCAGCAGTGGCGACGGCATACGCGGCACGGTAACGGATGATGCCAGCCCAGGTGCGCCGATTGTTGGTGCCGTAGTTGCCCTAAAAAAAGGCGGCACAAACGGCACCCAGATTGGCAGCAGCATCACTACCGATGCGCAGGGAAATTTTAGCTTTAGTGACATTCCCTATGGCAGCTACAGCTTGGTGGTAACACACGGCGGGCGCACCGTCACTAAGAGTGTTGTTTTCAACTCCGCAGCCGCAGCCCATTCAAACATTATCATGCCAACTGCCAATAAGGACATGGCAGTGGAGGTAAAACCCAATACTCCATCTGTGGCAGCAGGCAATTTGGAGCAGCAGTTCACCCCTGCGGATGCACAGCTTTTAGCGAGCAACCCTGCCGCCACAATTGAAATTAAGCTGGTGGTGGAACAAAAGCCGGAGGCCGCAGTGCCTAGCGATGCGCTTTTAATTCGGGGCGCAATTGCAAGCACAGACCAAGTAGGCTTTTATCTCGATGTAAAGCTGATACGCACGGTGCAGGGGGCGGCATCGCCCAGCGACAACACGGTAACAACCATTCAGCCACAGGCTGCTGTAAATATTGTTTTGGACTTGCCCGAGGAGCTTTGGGGGCTGGACCCATACTCGGTTATTCGCGTGCACGGCAGTACAACAAAGACCATCGCGCCGCTATATGACCCAATTTTACACACGCTTACCTTCTCGGCGGACGCGTTTTCAACCTATGCCATCATTGTCACCCCAAAAAGCAATGGCACGAGTGAGCCGGACTATGCGCACGAGTTTTGGTCGGCAGTTGGCACGAAGGCGCTGAACGCCAAAAAAGGTGATGTGCTGAAGGTGGACGCAGGCAACTACGACAAAATGCCTGCCCCAGTAATGGAAAATCTGCGGCTTCGCGGCGCGGGCATTGTGATTACGTGGAACGGCGGCAAAACCATCACAATCCCAGCGGGCAAGGCGCTTAACGCAGAAACAGGACGTATCCACTGGCCGCTATCGTTGCTGGCGCAAAAATACAGCGGCACATCTATTAAGCAAAACCCGCAAACAGGCGTTTATAGC
>JAGPHI010000029.1 GCA_018055565.1 Oscillospiraceae bacterium
CTTAACAACTGTTGTATAGAAGCAGTTTCCACCTCGCGCTCGATTAAGCGCGCAATATTATCGGTGCTGGACACCGCAATGCCCACGCCAAGCTGTTTAAGCACCGATGCGTTTTTAGGATTGTTTACGCGGGCAATGGTTTTCTTTACTTTAAACACGCGCTTTGCCAATTGGCATATAATCAGATTATCCTCATCGCGCCCCGTTACCGCCACAACGGATTGACATCCGGCGGCATCCGCGCTTTGCAAAACAGACACCGTGGTGCCGTCGCCGTGGATTACGGGGATATCGAGGCTGTTGGCAATATGCTCGCCAAACGAAAATTCGCGCTCAATAATGGTGGGGGAGTGGCCGTGCTCTATTAAGGTTTTGGCAAGATAAAAGCCCAGCTTGCCGCCACCGATGATACAAACTCTCATAAAAAAATGGATTCCTTTCTTTGGCATGCTGCCGTTTCGGCTTTAGCGAATGTGCGTGATTTGGCGCAAGGGGCAAAAACGCGCGTAACAAATGAATGCGTTTTCAAACGTGCATTGCAAAATATGGTTGCAACGCTATACCGTAAGCGCAATAACGCCGCCGCAGATTTGCGCTTTTAGAAAACAGGTAAAATAATACGCGAAAAATGTGTCAATCGATGCGCAAAAACAGGAGAAAAGCAAAAGCGCGTTAATCTGCAATTTCGCTAAAGATAATGCGATCGCCCGCATGCAAAAGCGTATCGGGGCTGCCGGCCAGCTCTACCGTATTGTTTGCGCGCTGCACGCCATACACCAGCACGCCGCTGCGCGGCACAACGCTTGCTAGCGGTTTATTAAAGCTTTCCTCGCGCACAGGCGTGGAAAAAAAGGTGGCGGTGGAGGAGCCAAGCGTTACGGTGTGCCCCTCGGGCAAATCATCGTCTACAATGCTTTGAAACATTGCATGCACCGTTAGATTGGTAGAGCAAATCGTGCGCATGCCAAAGCGCTGTGCAAACACCTCTTTTTGTGCAGGGTCTGTCACGCGGGTGATGACACGGGGCACTTTAAAAATGGTTTCGGCCACTTGCCCCACCATGATATTAATATTGTCGTCAGGCGTAACAGCGGCCACTGCGTCGCAGCTTTCGATGCCCGCGCTGCGCAAAACATCCACGTCGATGGGCACGCCCAGCACCACCATGCCACTCATCGGCGTATTTGAAATTTCATTTAAGCGCTCAATATTGCGCGGGTCCTCATCAATCACGGATACGGCATGCCCGCATTCCTCCAATAGTATCGCCAAATTTGCGCCCACGCGCCCACAGCCCACAATCAGGATATTCAAAAAAACACCACCAGTTTTTATTTTAATAGGATAGGTTTGCGCATATGCCTTTGGCGGGCGCAGTGGAATCCTATTCATACAGTTCTTTATGCTATTATACCCGCTTAATCAAAAAATTACAATCGCTGTTATGTTGAAAAAGGCTGCATCCAAACAGCACACGATACCCTTGCACAACGCGCTGACGCGGCGATTGCGTTGATATAAGGGATATCAGATTGTGTTTGGATGCAGCCGTGCTGCTTTATTACTCTGTTTTGGAAGAAACGGGGTTTGCTGCGGGGGCATGAAATGCCGCTTCCTTTTGCAAAATGCGATGATTGACGTTGCGGCGCAAAAGCGCGTAAACAATAGAGGCCGTGGGAACGCCAAACAGCATGCCGATAATGCCGAACAGCCCGCCGCCCACGGTGACGGCCGCCAGCACCCACATTGCAGGTAAACCCACGCTGCTGCCAACCACGCGCGGATAAATCAGATTGCCCTCAATCTGCTGTAAAACCATCAAAAACACCACAAACCAAATGCACTGAATGGGGTCAATCATAAAAATCATAAAGCCGCCCACCACAGTGCCCACAAAAGCGCCGATAATCGGGATTAATGCGGTAATGCCCACAAGCGCGCCCACCATTGGCGCGTATGGAAAGCGGAACAAAAGCATGCCAAGCCATGTCAGTGTGCCAAGAATGCACGCCTCGATGCATTGGCCGGAAATAAAGTGAGAAAACGTGTCGGAAGAAAAGCGCATCGTTTCTAAAAGCTGCGCTGCGCGGTTTTCGGGCAGGTATGCATGCACAAGGCGGCGGCACTGGCTTTTGAGCTTTTCTTTGCTGATTAAAATGTAAAGCCCGAAGATAAATGCCACCACAACATTAAATATGCCGCTAAATAGGCCCGAAAGCATCGATACGGTGCCGCCCAAAAAGCCTGTGGCACCCGTTTTCAAAAAGTTGAATACAGTTTTGCTTAAATCCTCCCAGGGGATATTCAGTGTGGCCAACCACGCTTCTAATTCGGGGATATTGTCCGTTTTTGTAAGGGCCCAATCCATTGCATCTTCAAAAAAGATGGGGATGCTTTTGCCCAAAATGGCAAACGCGCCAAGCAGCTCGGGAATGACCAGCCCGGCCACAAACGCAATAATGCCAATGATAACGCAAAGCGAAAGCAAAATGCAAATCGGCCTGCGTATGCGCGACACCCATTTGGCTTTGGCGTTTGGAAAAAACCGTTTTTCCAGCATGCGCAGCGGCACAGCCAAAACAAACGCAACGCAAAAACCCACCAAAAGCGGCGATATTAAAGACAGCACAGTGCTGCATATGCCCCATAAAAGCTTATAGTTTTGCAAACCCCAAAATAAAAGAATGGCGCTTGCAATGATCGGGAAAACGGTTTTCATTGTTTTGCGGTTAAATTCCAAAAAAATCGGCCTCCTTTAACAGCTTGTCGGCCACAGCCTTTGCCAAAAGAGCGTGTGCTTCCTCGGTAAGGTGCATGCCGTCCAGCTCGTTCATCACAACGCCCGGAATGCTGCCGGCATCTAAAAAGGCGCAGCCATATTTTTGCGCCATTTCTGCATAGGCAGCGGGCAACTCTTCACATTTTTTGCAGCAGCCGTCGCCCATGCTTGCGCCATACAAAAGGCTTTGATAGTTTTTCAGCATTGGGGGCGGGGCAATCACCAAAATTTTGGGTGCGCCTTGCCAAGCGGGCGTGGCAATGGCTTTTTGCAAAAGGCGCTGTAAGCCCAGCGCAATATTGGCGGCATTAGACGAAAAGCGTTCCTTTACATCATTGGTGCCAAGCATAATCACCAAAACCGAAACAGGGGAGTGGGTGTTTAAAAGCGGCGTTATCATCGACATGCCCGAAAGCCCCTCGGTAAACGGGTCTTCAAAGGCGCATGTGCGCCCTGAAAGGCCCTCGGCATTCACCAAAAAGGCATCGCCAAGATGCTTTTGCAAAAGGCACGGCCAGCGGATTTCCTCGTCAAAGCGCCCGTCAAATACAGGGGTATAGCCGTAGGTATTGGAATCGCCAAACAAAACAATGGATTTTTTCATCGTCAAACACAGTCCTTTTATAATAATTTATCCGCGATGGAATTGGTGGTAAGCTCTTTATTAATGAGGCACTCTTCGGGGCTGCGGCGGCAAAACTCGTTAAATAAAATATCAATTAAGAATAAATTGCCCATCTTTGCCGCCACCGAGCCGGATTGCAAAGGCCCTTCTTTAGAGCCGCACAAAAGCAAAATATCGGCGTAAGCCGCCGCAGGGCTTTTTTTGAAATGCGTTAGCACAATCACTTTTGCGCCGCGCTCCTTTGCGGGGCGCAAAACGTCCAGCATGTCCTTTGTGGCGCCCGAATAGGTGAAAAACAGCACCGCGTCGTTTTTTTCCAGCATAGACGCGCTCATGGCTTGCAAATGCGCGTCCTCGATGCAATAAAAATTTGGCGAAGCCGTTAAAAAGCGCGCCCAAGCCTCCATTGCCAGCACCATGCTGCCGCCCTGCCCAAAGCAGTACACGCGCCGCGCGCCGCGCAAATAATCCACCGCTTGTTTAATCATCGCTTCGTCCACAAGCTCCAGCGTTTGTGTGATGGCGCTTACATTGGTGGCGTAAAGCTTGCGGCACATTTCGTCGATGCTGTCGCTTTCCGATATCTTGCCGTACAAGCTATATTCATTGTCTGTGCCGGCGGCCGCGCCATAGGCCTTTGCCAAGCCCAGCTTAAAATCATTATAGCCGGAATATCCCAGCGTTTGGCAAAAACGAAACACCGTGGCTTCAGCCACGCTGCATTCCTCGGCCAGCGCTGTAATGGAAAGAAATTGTGCCTCCTCGTGATTGGCAAAGATGAAATCCGCCACTTTTTTTCCGGCTTTTGTTAAAAGAGGATATTTTGCGGTAAGCGTGTCCATCACGTCTGCGTGTTTCATCGAAGGCCTCCCTTTACATAGATATGTATTTATAATAAAGGCTTTATCCTCGCAATACAACCTTTTTTTGTAAACATTTGTAACGAATCAGCATTATGCACAAATAAAAAAGAAATTTTCATTATAAATCTCAATTGAAAAGATTTTTCATAAATGCTATGATGTGGTTGTAGCAAAACGCAACATGTTTGTGTTGCACGGATAGGGCCGTTTTGCGGCTCTCTTTCCAAGTACAAACAAATTTAGGAGGAAAAACAAATGAAAAAAGCACTTGCAATGGTTTTGTCTCTTGCACTGGCTGTCGGCACGCTGGCTTCCTGCAGCAAGGCGCCCGCTTCCACGCCGGCTTCTACGCCTGCATCGGCACCCGCGGCTTCCACGCCTGCGGCACCCGCCAAAGATGTGGAAATCACATGGTGGGCATTCCCAACATTTGCACAGGTGGATGGCACCGTGGGCAAATACGAGCAAAGCGTAGCCGATGCGTTTATGGCGAAAAACCCGAACATCAAGGTTAAGGTGGAAATGATTGATTTCACCTCCGGCCCCGAAAAGATTGCCACCGCCATTCAGGGCGGCACGGCTCCCGATGTTTTATTTGACGCTCCGGGCCGCATCATCGATTACGGCAAATCCGGCGCATTGGCAAATTTGGATGATTTGTTCACCGCCGATTTCAAAAAAGACGTGAACAATCCCAACATCATTGCCGCTTGCTCTGACGGCAAAAATTATTACATGTATCCGCTGTCCACCGGCCCGTTTGTGATGGCCTACAACAAGACCATTCTTGAAAAAGAAGGCTTGATGGATTTGGTAAACACAAAAGGCGACCGCGCCTGGACAACCGAGCAATTTACAAAGCTGAACGAAGCGCTGGCCAAAAAAGGCTATAAAAACGCGCAAATCTTCTGCTCTGGCCAGGGCGGCGATCAGGGCACACGTGCTTTCCTCACCAACCTGTACTCCAGCAACATGACCGACGATGCACTGACCAAATATACCGTAAACGACGACAACGGCGTAAAAGCTATGCAGTATATTATGGACCAAGTGAAAGCTGGCAATCTTGAGAACGGCACAGCCAAAAACGGCGGCGAAGCAATTGATGATTTCGTAGCCGGCTCTGTTACTTCCACTTTGCTGTGGGCTGCTGGCAATGACCTTGCCAAAGCCGACGCATTAAAAACAAATGGCGTTGAAGTGCTTGCTCTGCCCCTGCCTTCTGATGATGGCAAGCCCGAGCTTGAGTATTTGGTAAACGGTTTTTGCGTGTTCGATAATAAGGACGCCGACAAAGTTGCCGCTTCCAAAGAGCTCATTCGCTTCATCTGCGATGATTCCGTTATCGGCCCCCAAAACGTAAAAGCAACCAACGTGTTCCCCGTGCGCTCCAGCTTTGGCGATTTGTATCCTGGCGACGAAGCGAAAGCATTCTATGCTTCGCAAACGAAGTTCTTCGATACATATTATAACACCATTGATGGTTTCGCTTCTATGCGTCCGGCGTGGTTCTCGAACCTGCAGGCCGCCCTCACCGGCGACAAGGATGCCAAAGCTGCGATGGACAGCTTCGTGAAGGATGCCAATCAGGCCATTGCCGACGCGAAATAATCCAATTTGCACCAATCATAATCTGATGATCCGAGGTGCCGCCCGCCTGCAAAGGCGGGCGGCTCTCGCTGTTTTCTAGGCGCAAAAGCTTGAACAAAATAATTCAAGCGGGGTTTTGCGCCCTTTCCGCCAAACCTTGTTGACGGAAAGGGCACAACACCCATGAAAGGAGGATTTTTGCATGCAAACAAAATCAAAATCAAAAAGCTTGCGCGAATGGTATGAAACATGGCCCATCCGCACAAGAGAAACCTTTGTTTCGTATCTGTTTTTACTGCCCGCGCTTTGCTTTTTCTGCGTTTTTGTGATTTATCCAATTTTAAGAGGCCTGTATACCAGCTTTTTCAATTACACAATGAAAAAGTTTGAATTTGTGGGCTTTAACAATTATGTGCGCCTGTTTGGCGACGAGCATTTCACCAAATCTATGTGGAACACGGTGCTGCTGGTGTTGGGCGTAGTGCCGCTGATTGTGCTGTTCAGCCTGTTTGTATCGCTTGTCATTTACGAAAAAAACGTATTTGTGCGCAGCGCGTTTCGCGGCATTTTCTATTTGCCCGTTGTCACGGGCACCGTGGCGGTTGTGGTGGTATGGAAATGGATTTATGACCCGCTGAACGGCGTGCTCAATTATGTGCTGACGCAAGCGGGCTTAATTGAAAACAATATCCAATGGCTGGGCGATAAGCGTTTTGCCATGTGGGCGGTTATTATTGTGCTGCTTACCACCAGCGTGGGCCAGCCCATTATTTTATATGTGGCGGCGCTGGGCAATTTGGACCATAGCCATTTAGAGGCCGCGCGCATCGACGGCGCAAACGAATGGCAGGTGTTTCGCCATATCAAATGGCCTGGCATCATGCCCACAACCTTGTATGTAGTGGTTATCACCACGATTAACTCGTTCCAATGCTTCTCTTTAATTCAATTGCTCACATCGGGCGGCCCCAATTACAACACCAGCACGGTGATGTATCTTTTGTACGAAACTGCCTTTAAGCAATACAAATTTGGCTATGCCAACGCAATGGGCGTAATTTTGGCCATTATCATTGGCGTTATCAGCATTGTGCAGTTTAAATTTTTTGGAAACGATGTGGATTATTAACAAGGGGCAAGCAGTTTGAAAGACACGCTTTCAAACCCGGTTTTGTGGCTTTTTTGCCAAAGCACATTGGCAGAATAATCCCTGCGGGATTAGCAGCCACAATTCCCCAGAAAGGAAGAATTTTATGAAACAAAAAAAAGTTACGGTATTTGGCACAATTTCTATGATTTTACTTAGCTTAATTACCGTTGTGTTCGTGTTCCCCTTTTATTGGGTAATCACAGGCAGCTTTAAAGACCAAAAGGTCACAATTCAGCTGCCGCCCGAATGGTTTCCGATGCATCCAACGCTGGATAATTATACGCTTTTGTTTAAAAATCCGGCTTGGCAATGGTTTTTCAACAGTGTATTTGTGGCGCTGATGACAATGGCTTTGGTGTGTTTGGTGTCTACTGCGGCGGGCTATGTGCTGGCTAAAAAGCGGTTTTACGGCGGCAAGCTGCTGTTTAGCTTGTTTGTGGCGGCAATGGCGCTGCCAAAGCAGGTGGTTTTGGTGCCGCTGGTGCAGCAGGCAAGCTCTATGGGCCTGCACAATAACCTGTGGGCGGCAATTTTGCCCGCCGTTGGCTGGCCGTTTGGCATATTTTTAATGAAGCAATTTAGCGAAACAATACCAGGTGAGCTTTTAGAAGCCGCCAAAATTGACGGATGCAGCGAGCTTCGCACCTTTTCACGCATCGTAATTCCAATGGTAAAGCCGGGCATTGCGGCGCTGGCAATCTTTACGTTTATTCAAGCGTGGAACGATTATTTCTTACAATTAATTATGCTTTCCAGCCGCGAAAAGCTGACCTTGCAAATCGGTATCGCTACCATGCAGGCAGAATTTGCAACAAACTACGGCGTGTTGATGGCAGGCGCCACACTGTCGGCAATTCCGATTGTGCTGGTGTTTATCCTGTTCCAAAAATCGTTTACACAGGGCATTACTATGGGGGCGGTGAAAGGATAAAACAAGTTTTATCCTTTGGAAATACCTGCTC